>VBDL01000581.1 GCA_005884255.1 Betaproteobacteria bacterium
GCACGACCCTCAGCAGTCGCATAGGCGTCAACCAACGTTCAGATCGAGCCCCCGCAACCACGAACCCGAAAAGTCATTGGGTAGCAATGACTTAGATGCGCAGTCACCAGCCAAGGCGACGCAAACTCGATTTGAACCTGCGAGCCCCGATCGGCGATGTCGATCGGGGCTCTGTTCTTTGTGCCGTCGCTCTGCATGTCCACACGGCGCTTTGTCGCTATCGACCATCGGTATGAGGTGGCAGAGGATGTCGACTGGCGTCGAGCACGGCGTCCGCGTGCACCGATGCACGGACTGCCCGCAAGCTACCGTTCGTCCGTGTCGTGCGCCGGGCAGGTATCGGACAACCCTAAACATAAGCCGCCATCCGCGATCGGCCGCTATCAGCTCAGCTCACGTGCTGCGAGCGGCAGCCGCTGCTCATCCATTCGTGCAACGGCTCTCTTGAGAAGACCTCGTAGCCAAACCAGGCCGGGGTCCTGCGTGCGGTACTTGTGCCACTGCAGGCCCTGTTCCATCGACGTGATGGGTAGTGGCGGCGTGCGTAGCTCGATCGGCCAGGCCGCTCGCAATGCATGGGCGAGGCGCGCGTGGACCGTGGCGATGAGGTCCGTACCGACGACCATCACCGGCAGCGCAGTGAAGCCGTAGCTCGTCACGGCCACGCGGCGCGTTACGCCATAACGCTTCACGAACCAGGCTTCGAACGAATCACCCGCGTTGCCCGGCGGTTGCATCACCACGTGGCCCGCCGCCAGGTACCGCTCGAAGGTCAGCTCGCCGCGCGCGAGCGCGCCATCGCGCCACACCACGCACACGAAATCTTCCGTGTACAGCGTCTCCTGCGGGTGGTCTGGCGAGAGAAAGCCGCGGGGGATGATGAGCAGGTCCGCCTCGCCGCGCTCGAGGCTGCGATGCGGGTTGGTCACCTGCGGGAGGAATTCGAAGCGCGCCGTGCAGCGCTCCTCGCTGGCCAGTGCGAGCACGTGCGGCACGAACACCATCTGCGTGTAGTCGGACACGAAGATGCGGAACACGCGGTCGGACTTCGAGGGTTCGAACTGCGGCTGGATCGCGATCGTGCTGTCCACGCGCACGAGGACGTCGCGCACCGCTTCCTGCAGGCCCTGCGCGCGCGGAGTCGGCTCCATGCGCCGGCCCACCTGCACGAGCAATTCGTCGTCGAAGTATTCGCGCAGGCGCGCCAGCGCATTGCTCGTGGCCGATGGGCTGAGGTTCAGCCGCTCGGCAGCCTTGGTGATGCTGAGCTCGGTGAGCAGCGCGTCGAGCGCAACGAGCAGATTGAGGTCGAGTCGGTTGAAGCGCATGTCGTGCTCGGTGGTGGTGAGGATCCCGGGTTAACCCGCAAACTTTTCACCGAATCGAATCGTCGATTGGAAAGAACCCATTTTTCATGAGGCGTCGATCTCCGTAATCTCTCGCTAACCCGATTCCCAGAAGACAAGGAGACAACGAATGGCCTCGTGCCAGGCGGTAGGCGTGTTCACGCCTGCATTTCACAAGCTCGCTTCGGCGGCCTGAAAGCATGGCCGCCGTTCGGCACGTGGGGATCATCGGCGCCGGTCTCGCGGGGCTCTCGGCGGCGCTCGCGGCGTCGCTGGCCGGCGCGCGCGTGGACGTCTTCGAGGCGGCGCCGCTGGGCAACACGCCGGGGGCCCACATCGAGGTGGTGCCCAACCTGCTGCGCGATCTTGTCACCCTGGAGGTCGGTGCGGCCTGCGTGCGCTCGGGCTTCCCCTATCAGGGCTTCGCCGTGCTCGATGGCGACGGTCGCCAGCACTTCGAGATCCCGACACCTCGGCTGGCGGGCGAGCGCCATCCCGCGGCGCTCGGCATGGTCTACGGCGATCTGCTCGGTCTGCTGCGTGACGCGGCGCTGTCGCACGGCGCGCCTTTGCATCACGGAGTGCCGGTGCGCGTTGCGTGCGACGACGGCGCGATATGGGCGGCCGACGGCTCGCAGCACCGCTTCGACCTCGCGGTGATCGCCACCGGCGCCACGCTGCCGCCCATGGCAGGCAGAGCGGCGCGCACCATGACCATCGAGTCGCTGCCGCAGCAGTGGTGCCATGCGCTGCTGCCTCGGCCGGCGTGGCTGAACAGTGCCGCATGGGTCATCGGCTTCAACGGATCCAAGGCCATGCTGGTGCCCGTGGACGCGCGACGCGCCGGCGTCGCCGTGCTGCAGGCGTCGAGCAAGGCGGCCACCCCCGCAGCGCTTCGCGAGACGCTGGCCGGACAAGGGCCGCTGCTGATGAAGCTCGCCGCACACTGGAGCGACGACACGCCCGCGCTGGTGCGCCCCGTTCAAAGCGGCGTGCTGCATGGGGCCTGGCACGAGCAGGGCGTGCTGCGCATCGGCCACAGCGCGCACGTCCTGCCGCCTCACTTCGGCCAAGCCGCGGCGCAGTGCGTCGAAGACGCCGTCGTGCTCGGCGGGTTGCTGCGCGAACGGTTGGACCGCGACACGCTGCTCGGCCACTTCATGTCGCGCCGCGGCGAGCGCGCAAGGCGTGTCCACGCGCTGGTCACGCAGGCCGCCCGCTGGGACATGCGGCCCGAAGCCCATACCGATCTGCGCGCGCTCGCCGAACGGTTGGCACCCCTGGTCGCACAGCCGGCCTGACGCACACCGATTTCCCCAATGACGAG
>VBDL01000582.1 GCA_005884255.1 Betaproteobacteria bacterium
TGCAGCGCCTACGAGGGCTTTCCTGAAGCTCAGGTGCGGGCCAGGCCCGCGTTGTTTTCGACGCCGATCAACCGGGGCTGTCGCACCGGTGACACGTGCACGCGGCGATGTGCGGCAAGCCATTGCTCGACGAGCTGCCACACCGGCGGCGCTCCATCGCGCTTCGCGGCATCGCGTGACTCCTCCGACACCGCAGCCCAGCCGGCGACCTTGTAGCGGCCGTCGCCGCGCAGAAGCTCGCCGTTGGACAGTCGCAGATCGCTGATGCGCGAACCCATCTTCTCGTTCGGCGACAAGGTGTAGCCGAGGCCACCCACGCGCACCATGTCGCCGCCTTGCTGGTAGTACGGGTCGGGGTTGAAGAGGTTGTCGGCGACGTCCTCGAGCACCGCCTTGATCTGCTCGCCGGTCATCACGTTGAGCGTGCTGTGCGGATAGGTGATCGCCGTCTGCGCCATCACGTCCTCGCGCGTGATGGCCTGGCCCGGAAGCAGCGTCGTGCCCCAGCGGAACCCCGGCGAGAACGCGATATCTGCGCTCTGCGTGTCGAGCAGCGCGGTGCAGATCAACTGGTCCCAGCTACCGTTGAAGTTGCCGCGGCGATAGAGCAGCTCGTCGCTGATGGCCAGCGTCTCATTGAGCTTCGCTTCGTAGGGCGCGCGCAGCTTGTCGATCAGCGCCGCCATCTCGGCATCGGCCGGCAGCAGGTTGGCGAACACCGGCAAGAGCTTGTAGCGCATGCCGGCGACGCGCTGGCCCTTCACGTCGATGTCGAGCACCGCGAGGAACTTGCCGTGGCTGCCCGCATTGCTCACCAGGGTCTGCCCGCCGCGGTTCTTCACCCGCGTCGGGTGCGGCACCGCATCGTGCGTGTGGCCACCGAGGATGGCATCGATGCCGGAGACGCGCGACGCAAGCTTCAGATCGACGTCCATGCCGTTGTGGCTGAGCAGCAGCACCACTTGCGCGCCCTTGGCCCGCAGCGCATCGACCTGCTGCTGCAGCTCGGCCTCGCGGATGCCGAAGCTCCAGTCCGGCGTGAAGTAGCGCGGGTTGGCGATCGGTGTGTACGGGAACGCCTGGCCGATGATGGCCACCGGCACGCCGTTCACCTCGCGCAGTGTGAAGGGCGCGAACACCTCGTCGCCGAAGTCGGCCGTGCGCACGTTCTGCGCGACGAACTCGCAGTGCCCTTTCAGGTCGCCATCGACGATCTGCTTCACGCGCTCGGCGCCGTAGGTGAACTCCCAGTGGCCGGTCATCACGTCGACGCCGAGCAGCTTGGTCGCGTCGACCATGTCCTGCCCATGGGTCCACAACGAGGTGGCCGAGCCCTGCCAGGTGTCCCCGCCATCGAGCAGCAGCGCGCCGGGGCGCGAGGCCTTCAGCTGCTTGACGAGCGTGGCCAGGTGCGCGAAGCCGCCGACGCGGCCATAGCGGCGCGCGGCGCGCTCGAAGTCGAGGTGCGTGAAGGCGTGCGCCTCGCGTGTGCCGGGGCGCACGCCGGCCGCACGCAGCAAGGCCTCGCCGACGCGATGCGGCGCCTGGCCCGCTGCGTCACCGAGCCCGAGGTTGACGTGGGGCTCGCGGTAGTACAGCGGCTTCAGTTGCGCGTGACAGTCGGTGAAGTGCAGCAGCGAGACCTGGCCGTGGCGCGGCACGTCGTAGGCCGACGCGGCCTGCGCGTGCGTGCTGCGGCCGAGCCCGAAGCCGGCGGCCGCGGCGGCGCCGAGCAGCTGCAGGAACTCGCGCTTCGGGAGGCTCACCGGTTGACCGGGCTCTGCGGGTCCAGCAGCAGCGCCATGAGGTCGCGCACCTGCTGCTCGTTGAGCACGCCGGCGTGGCCGAAGCGCGGCATCGCCGAGCAGGCGTTGTAGGCCTTGGCGTTCCAGATCTTGCCCCAGGTGTACTTGATGATCTCGGCGCTCGCCGGTGCGGCGGCGTCCGTCACGCCGCGCAGCTTGCCGTACTGGTAGAGGCTCGGGCCGATGGTGCCGAAGGAGATCTCTTCCTTGCTGATCTGGTGGCAGTTGTAG
>VBDL01000583.1:0-3538 GCA_005884255.1 Betaproteobacteria bacterium
CGTGAAACAGACGGTGGAAAGGAGCTAGCAATGCTGGGCGAACGAATAGGCGAAGACATCGGCAAGGTCACGTCGCAGCGGGTGCTACCGAGCATCAACGGTGCGCCGCGCATGGAGACTTCGATCCAGGCCACCGGCTCGCTGTTCGGTGTGGGATCGACCGAGAGCGCGACCTACACCGCGACAATGCGGCCCGACGGCACGCTGTACGGCGAAGGCCAGGGCATCGTGATGGGCAAGAGCGGCGAATCGGCCACCTGGGTCGGCCAGGGTGTCGGCACGCTGAAGAAGGACGGCTCGATCAGCTACCGGGGCGCGTGCTACTACCAGAGTGCATCGCCGCCCTGGGTGCGGCTGAACAGCGTGGCGGGCGTGTTCGAGTACGAGGTGGATGCCCAGGGCAACACCAAGGGCCAGCTCTGGGAATGGAAGTAAGTTGAGGAGAGATCGCGCGTCGGAGGGCGCGCGATGGTGAGTTCTTCGGAAGCGGTCCTCCTACATTGATGGCTGCCTCGCAATGAGGCACTCGCCATCGACAGGAGACCGCATGTTCCGCTCGCCTTTCCCCCGATTCATTGCTGCGCTGGCCTTGAGCCTGAGCGCTGCACTTGCGCTGGCGCAGACCGCCGCCAAGCCGCGCGTCGTGATCCTCGCCACCGGCGGCACCATTGCCGGCGCCGGCGCCACGGCCGCCAACAGCGCCACCTACCAGGCCGCGAAGGTGCCGGTCGACAAGCTCATTGCCGGCGTGCCGGAACTCACCGACGTCGCACATTTGCGTGGCGAGCAGGTGTTCAAGATCTCGTCGTATAGCTTCACCAACGAGAAGCTGGTGCAGCTCGCCAAGCGCGTGTCGGCTCTGACCAAAGACTCCGACGTCGACGGCGTCGTCGTGACCCATGGCACCGACACGCTCGAAGAGACCGCATTCTTCCTGAACCTGGTGGTGCACAGCGACAAGCCGGTGGTGGTGGTCGGCTCGATGCGCCCGGGCACCGCGATGTCGGCCGACGGCATGGCGATGAACGACGAGATCCACGCGGGGCGCGACGTGGCCAAGCGCGTGAACATCAAGACCAATGCTTTCGGCAGCCAGTGGGGTCCGCTGGGTATGGTGGTCGAGGGCCAGACCTACTGGTTCCGCAACCCGGCCAAGCGCCACACGATGGGCAGCGAGTTCGACATCGACAGCATCGACAAGCTGCGTGGGCTGCGCAGCCAAGGGCTGCAGGTGGTGCGCAGCTCACGCGTCGGTGACGGCTTCGTGCTGCGCAACTCGGAGCAGCCGGACGACAAGTACGACTGGGTGGTGGCGCACGACCTGAACCCGCAGAAGGCGAAGATCCTCGCAGCGGTGGCGCTCACCAAGAGCAGCGACAGCAAGGAGCTGCAGCGCGTCTTTTGGCAGTACTGAGCGAACGGTGGGCTGAAGCCCACCCTACAAAGGCGAGCAGGAATTCGTAGGGTGGGCTTCAGCCCACCATCACCCGTCGATCCTGATCCAGGTGGTCTTCAGCTCGGTGTACTTCTCCAGCGCGTGCAGCGACTTGTCGCGCCCATTGCCGCTCTGCTTGTAGCCACCGAACGGCACCGTGATGTCATCCTCGTCGTACTGGTTGACGTGCACGGTGCCGGCGCGCAGCGCGCGTGACACGCGGTGGGCGCGGCTCAAGTTGTCGCTCCACACGCTGGCCTGCAGCCCATAGCTCGTGCCGTTGGCCAGCGCAATGGCTTCGCCTTCATCCCTGAAGCGCAGAACGCCGAGCACCGGGCCGAAGATCTCCTCGCGCGCGATGCTCATGTCGGGCTTCACGCGGTCGAACACCGTCGGCTCGACGTAGTAGCCGCCGCTGTCCTTGCGCGCCTGGCGGCCGCCGGTGACCACCTGCGCCCCCTCGCCGGAGCCGGCCTCGATGTAGCCCATCACCGTGCGCAACTGGCCATCGTCGACCAGCGCGCCCATCTCGGTGGACGCCTCCAGCGGATCGGCCGGCTGGTACTTCGGCGCCTCGGCGGTCACGAGCTTGACGAACTCGTCGGCGATGCTCTCGTGCACGATCGCGCGCGACGGTGCATTGCAGCTTTCGCCCTGGTTGAAGAACATGCTGCCAGCGATGGTCTTCGCGGCGCGCTGCAGGTCAGCGAAATCGGCGAACACGACGAAGGCCGACTTGCCGCCGAGCTCGTTGAACACGCGCTTCAGGTTCGAGCGGCCGGCGTACTCGAGCATGCGGCGGCCCACGCGCGTGGAGCCGGTGAAGCCGATGGCATCGACCTCCATGTGCAGCGCCAGCGCCTCGCCGGCCTCGTGGCCGTAGCCCGGCACCACGTTGAACACGCCCGGCGGCAGGCCGGCTTCGACCGCCAGCTCGGCCAGGCGCAGCGCAGTCAACGGTGACTTCTCGCTCGGCTTCAACACCACCGAGTTGCCGGTGGCCAGCGCCGGCCCGAGCTTCCATGCGGCCATCAGCATCGGGTAGTTCCACGGCACCACGCAGCCGACCACGCCCATCGGCTCGCGCGTGATCAGCGCGAGTGCGCTGTGCGCGGTGGGCGCGATCTCGTCGTAGACCTTGTCGGTCGCTTCCGCGTACCAGGCGATGGTGCGCGCCGCGGCGGGCACGTCGACGCTGAGCGAATACTGGATCGGCTTGCCCATGTCCAGCGTCTCCAGCAGCGCGAGCTCCTCCTTGGCGGCGAGGATCTTCTCGGCGAAGCGCTGCAGGATCTTCTTGCGCACCGCCGGCGGCTTCTTCGCCCAGCGGCCGTCGTCGAACGCGGCGCGGGCGCTGCGCACGGCGGCGTCGATGTCGGCCTCGCGGCCACGCGCCACCGGCAGCAGCACGCGGCCATCGATCGGCGAGCGCTTGTCGAAGTTCTCGCCGTTGTGTGCGGCGCGGCGCGCGCCGTCGATGACGATGCGGCCGTCGGGCTTCAGTGCAGCGGCGCGTTCATGCCAGTTCACGGCATCCATGGAGTGACTCCTTTACAGCCAGCCGTTGCGCCGGGCATCCTCCAGCGTCGAGTCCAGGCAGCGGCGGATCAGCGCGACCATCTCGTCGATCTGTGCGCGCGTGATGATCAAAGGCGGCGCGACGATCATGCGGTCGCCCACCGCGCGCATGATCAGACCGTTGCCGAAGCAGTGGCCGCGGCAGACCATGCCGATGCCGAGCTCGGCGGGGAAGGGCGTCAACGAGGCCTTGTCCTTCACCAGCTGCAGCGCGCCCATCAGCCCGCAGGTTTGCGCTTCGCCGACGAGCGGATGCTCGGCGAGTTGCGCATAGTGCTGCGCGAGATAGGGCCCGACGTCGTCGTGCACGCGCTGCACCAGGTGCAGATCGCGGACCAGCTTCAAGTTCGCCAGTGCCACCGCGCAGGCCACCGGATGCCCGGAATAGGTGTAGCCGTGCTCGAACTCGCCGCCTTGCTCGATCATCACCTTGGCGACGCGCTCGCCGACCATCACACCACCGAGTGGCACGTAGCCGCTGGTCACGCCCTTGGCGAAGGTCATCAGGTCGGGCCGCGTGCCGAA
>VBDL01000583.1:3590-4049 GCA_005884255.1 Betaproteobacteria bacterium
CAGGACTTCATACTTGTCGCAGATGCGCTGGATCTCGGGCCAGTACGTATCCGGCGGAACGATCACGCCGCCGGCGCCTTGCACTGGCTCGCCGATGAAGGCGGCCACCTTGTCCGGGCCGACTTCGAGGATCTTCTGCTCCAGCCAGCCGGCGGCGACGCGGCCGAAGTCGTCGCGGCTCAGGCCCTTGCCGTGCAGGAACCAGTGCGGCTGCTCGATGTGCACGATGCCGGGGATCGGCAGGCCGCCCTGTGCATGCATCGCGGCCATGCCGCCGAGCGACGCCCCGGCCATCGTCGAGCCGTGGTAGCCGTTGACGCGGCCGATGATGACCTGGCGTTGCGGCTGCCCGAGCACATCCCAGTAGCGGCGCACCATGCGCACGACCGGGTCGTTTCCTTCCGAGCCCGATCCGGCGAAGAACGCATGCTGGAATTGAGGCGGCGTGACTTCGGCGAG
>VBDL01000584.1 GCA_005884255.1 Betaproteobacteria bacterium
AAGCTGCTCGCCGTGGGCTCGGAGCTGATTCGCATCGAGGTCGAGGGCGAAGGCGTGGCCGAGGATCGTAGGGTGGGCTTCAGCCCACCGGCACCGGCGGATGGTGGGCTGAAGCCCACCCTACAACCCACGCAACCCAAGCAAGCCAAGGCCGTCGATGGTGAGCGCCCCATTGCATCGCCGGCGGTGCGCCGCCGCGCCTGGGAGCTCGGCATCGAGCTGCGCGATGTCAAGCCGACGGGCCTGGGCGGCCGCATCATGCGGGCCGATCTCGAGGCCCACGCCGCGCGCATGCCGGCGCGCACGCCGCAACTCGCGCGTGAGACCGCACCGCGGCCGCAGGAAGAAACGCAAGCCATTCCCGTCATCGGCCTGCGCCGCAAGATCGCGCAGAAGATGCAGGAGTCCAAGCGCCGCATCCCGCACTTCAGCTACGTCGAGGAGGTCGACGTCACCGATGTGGAGGCGCTGCGTGCGCAGCTCAACGCGCGCTACGCCGGCCAGCGCCCGCACCTCACGCTGCTGCCGTTCCTGATCCGCGCCATCGTGCTCGCCGCAGCCGAGCACCCGGTCGTCAACGCGCGCTTCGACGACGAAGCCGGTGTCGTCACGCGCCATCGTGCGGTGCATCTGGGCATCGCGACGCAGACCGACGCAGGGCTGCTGGTGCCGGTGCTGCGCGATGCGCAAATGCGCAGCCTGTGGGACTGCGCCTCGGAGGTCGCGCGCCTGGCCGAGAACGCGCGCGCCGGCCGTGCGACGCGCGACGAGCTCTCCGGCTCGACGATCACGCTCACCAGCCTCGGCGCCTTGGGCGGCATCGCGTCGACACCGGTGATCAACCACCCGGAGGTGGCGATCGTCGGCGTCAACCGCATCGTCGAGCGCCCAGTGATGCGCAGCGGCGCGGTGGTCGGGCGGCAGATGATGAACCTGTCGTCGTCGTTCGACCACCGCGTGGTCGACGGCCTGCACGCCGCGCAGTTCGTGCAGGCGCTGCGACGCTTGCTCGAAAGCCCGGCGATGCTGTTTGTCGAGTGACGGCTACAGTTCGTTTTGAATGATCGGGTCGTGCTCGATCAATTGGCCGTCACTGACCCGTTTCACGGTCACCGTGTACTTGAAGTCGCCGCGCTGGTCGTTGCGATCGCTGAGGTGCACGGTCGTCTTGTTGGGCTGCGTCTGCGACGGGTCCGGGAATTGCGTACCGGGGCTGGTGACGACAATGGCGCCGCTGTCCGGGAAGACATAGCCCGAGGTCAGCAAGTCGAACTTCAGCACGGCATTGTTGCCGCGCGCTGGCAGTGGCTCCGGGTTGCAATGGATGGTGCCGCTGTCATCCACGGTGACGTCTGCATGATTGGGATTGGGCATAAGAGCGTCCTTGAGTGTTGTCGAGGTTTATGGATGAGCCGGCGCAGCCCCCACTGCATGCGCCAGTTGTTGACGAAGGTCGGCGTAGACGGG
This sequence comes from Betaproteobacteria bacterium, assembly GCA_005884255.1. Classification (GTDB taxonomy): domain Bacteria; phylum Pseudomonadota; class Gammaproteobacteria; order Burkholderiales; family Burkholderiaceae_C; genus VBDL01. Next base: position 1,468 of record VBDL01000584.1, read on the forward strand.
GGGCCGATAGGGGGAAGCTTCGATTCGCTGAGCGAGGTGGCGGGCCTCTTGCAACTCACCTAGTCGCAGACGCGCATGCGCCAGCAGCGTGAGAGACGGCAATTCGTTGCGCATTGCAGCGGGCTGCAAGCGTTGCACGGCTGCCAGCCAATGTGCCTTCGCATCGGCGCGCTGGCTGACGTCTGCCATCAGGTCACCGAGTCTTAGTTCGGTCGTGGCGACGATGCGCGTCTGATCGGCATCGAGCCGCTTGCCACCAGCCTCGATGCGTTGGACCGTCGTCAAGTAGTCCTCCACATCCCGCTGCAGCGGCCCTCGGTCGCCGCCGAGCGCCAGCCGTTGCAGCAACACCAGACCGGTCAGAGCGACGTTCCATTTGATCTGCGTTCCGTCAATCGCGCGCAATCTCGCGGAGTCCACCACAGCCCGCTCTAGATGAGCCTGTGCAGCCCGGCGATCCTTCAGCGCGAGCTTCATTTCGATGAGACCAACGCGAGTGAGGGTCATCTGCGCAAGCCACTCGGCGTTCGAGCCGTCGATGGCGTACAAGGATTCGAACCCCTCCAGCGCGTGCTGCGCCTGGTGAGCCGCATCCTGGTATTGGCCGAGGGCCAACTGCAAACGAGCCACTTCGTAAGCAGCATTCGCCAATTGCCGCTGCACGCCACGGTCTTTTTCGGCGTTTGGCGACTTGCTTAGCACGTAGGCCTCTCGCGCCTTCGCGATCCATCCCCAGGTATTCGCCAATTCGAAGTGCAGTTCGGGGCGCTTGTCGATCAAGCCCAGCCAGACATCCCGTGAGTCGACGAAGGACTTCAGCCCTTGTCCAGGCCGCGCGGTATCTAGGTAGACCACGCCGAGGTTCAGCCCAGCCGCGCCCAATTCGACGCGCCAATCCAAGTTGTTCGCGTCGATCTGCTTGAGCCTCTGCGCCAATTCCAGGTACTGCAGAAACGACGCTTCGGCCTGTGCGAACTGGCCGCGGCGCCGCGCGACATAGCCAACCCAATAGACGCTCTGCGCATGATCGAAGATGCGCTGCCCGTCCCTCGGGTAGCGCGCCATCAGCTCGCCGGTGCTGTCCGCCGCCCGCTGGAAGTTGCGCGCTGCATCGTCGAGCTTGCCGCGCAACTCGGCGATCTCGCCGATCAGATGCAGCGCGCGGGAGCGCCGCCCCAATGAATCGGCATCCAACCGCCCCGCATCCTGCGCCCCGTAGTAGCCCAGCGCCTTCTCGCCCACCGCGTCGAGCACCTCCA
>VBDL01000588.1 GCA_005884255.1 Betaproteobacteria bacterium
GGTCGCGGATTACCGCGACCACCCTCCGAGAGGGTGCCGGCGGACTTGGGGCGGCCCGGCGCTCCGCCGGCTAAGCGTTCGGCAATCCGCGCCGGTACTGCAGCGCTTCGGCCAGGTGCGGTACCTCGATGTTGCGCGCAGCGGCCAAGTCGGCGATGGTGCGTGCAACCTTCAGCGTGCGATGCAGGCTGCGGCCGGACCAGCCCAGCCGATCGGCCGCGCTTTGCAGAAAGCGCGACGCGGCCGTGCCGAGCACCGCGTGCTCGTTCAGCGTTGAGGCCTCCAGCTCGGCGTTGGCCAAGCCCTGTCGAGCCAGCGCCCGCTCACGCGCCGCATTCACGCGCTGCGCCACCGCGGCCGACGGCTCGCCGTCGGGCTGCGCCAGCAGCTCGGCCGATTTGATCGCCGGCACCTCGACCTGCAGATCGATGCGATCGAGCAGCGGCCCGGACAGGCGGCCCTGGTAGCGCGCTACCGCATCGGGCGTGCAGCGGCAGCTCTTGCCGGTGGCGGCGAAGGCGCCGAGGTAGCCGCAGGGGCAGGGGTTCATCGCCGCGATCAGCTGGAAGCGCGCCGGATACGCCGCCTGCCGTGCGGCGCGCGAGATCGTGATGCGCCCGCTCTCCAGCGGCTCGCGCAACGCTTCCAGCGCACTGCGCGGGAACTCCGGCAGCTCGTCGAGGAACAGCACACCGCCATGCGCCAGCGAGATCTCGCCGGGGCGCGGCGGCGATCCGCCGCCCACGAGCGCCGGCGCGCTGGCCGAATGGTGGGGGGAGCGCACCGGCCGCTGCCGCCAGCGCGCCGCATCGAAGCCGCCGGCGGCCAGACTGTGCAGCGCGGCGCTGGCCAGCGCCTCGTCGTCGCCCATCGGCGGCAGCAGGCCGGGCAGGCGCTGCGCGAGCATCGACTTGCCGGTGCCCGGCGGCCCGACCATCAGCAAGCTATGGCCGCCGGCCGCCGCCACTTCGAGCGCGCGCTTGGCCGCGGCTTGGCCCTTCACGTCGCGCAGGTCGGCGAGTTCATCGCGCAAGGCGAGCGGGGCCGCCGCCGCGAGCGGCAGAGGCTGCGCCTCGTCGCCGGGCAGCAGCGACTGCACGACCTCCAGCAAATGGGTCGCGCGATGGATGCTCAAGCCGTGCACCAGCGCCGCCTCGTCGGCACTCGCCGCCGGCAGCACCAGCGGGCGCGTCGCACCGCTGCGCTTCAGGCCCAGGCCGAGCGCCAACGCACCGCGCACCGGCCGCAACTCACCAGCCAGCGACAGTTCCCCGGCGAACTCGAACTGCGCCACGCGCTGCGCATCGAGCTGACCGTTGGCCGCGATGATGCCGAGCGCGATCGGCAAGTCGAAGCGGCCGGACTCCTTCGGCAAATCGGCGGGCGCCAGGTTCACCGTGATGCGCTTGTTGTGCGGGAACGGCAGGCCGCATTGCAGCAGCGCCGCGCGCACGCGCTCGCGGGCCTCCTTCACCTCGGTATCGGCCAGCCCGACGAGCGTGAAGCTCGGCAGCCCATTGGCCAGGTGCACCTCGACGGTCACCTCCGGCGCCTCGAGCCCATCGAGCGCGCGGCTGTGGATCACGGCCAATGACATCGCGTTTCCCTCCTGGGGGCGGATTGTGCCGCCGCGGGCGCCCGGCCGCGGCAAGCGAGGCAGCGCACCTTTAGAGTGCGTACCCTGGCAAATCACCAGTTCAGTGCGATCGATTCGCTTCCTCTGGGTGCAATGCCCGACCTTGGGGCGCAGAAACGCGGGTCCCGCGTGGCACAAAAGCTGCAAAAAGACGTAGCGATCCCTACCTCGATCCACTCCGGAGCCAACATGAAGAAATCGCTTCTCGCCCTTGCCGCCCTTTCCGCGATCAGCGTGCTGCCGACCTTGGCCCAAGCCGCCGACGCGCCGAAGTCCGACTGGACGATCACCGGCAACGCCGGCCTGTTCTCGGACTACCGTTTCCGCGGCTTCACGCAAACCGCCTACAAGCCGGCCTTCCAGGGCGGCTTCGACGTCGGCCACAGCTCGGGCTTCTACGTCGGCAACTGGAACTCCAACGTGGAGCAGGCGCTGTACCGCGGCGCGTCGCTCGAGATGGACTTCTACGGCGGCTACAAGTTCGAGGTTGCGGGCGTGGGCCTCGACCTTGGCGCGTACTACTACTACTACCCGAGCAAGAACACGGCAGGCTCCA
>VBDL01000589.1:0-1327 GCA_005884255.1 Betaproteobacteria bacterium
CGCGTGGAGATCGCGCGCGCGCTGGCCACGCGGCCGCGCTTCATCCTGCTCGACGAGCCCTTCGCCGGCGTCGACCCGATCGCCGTGATCGAGATCCAGCGCATCATCAGCTTCCTCAAGGCGCGCGGCATCGGCGTACTGATCACCGACCACAACGTGCGCGAGACGCTGGGCATCTGCGACCGCGCGTACATCATCAGCGACGGGCGCGTGCTCGCCGAAGGCACGCCGCACGAGATCGTCGACAACCCGGACGTGCGCAAGGTGTACCTGGGCGAGCACTTCCGGATGTAGCGGACCAATGAGGCAGTCATGAAACCCTCGTTGCAGGTCCGCCTGTCGCAGCATCTGGCGCTGACGCCCCAGTTGCAGCAGTCGATCCGCCTGCTGCAGCTCTCGACACTCGAGCTGCATCAAGAAGTCGAGCAGATGCTCGAGCAGAACCCCTTCCTGGAAGCCGACGAGGAAGCCGCCACGCCGTTCGAGGCGAGCCTGGAACGCGCGCCGCTCAACGAGCGCAGCAGTGCCGAGCGCGACGAGCGCGAAGGCGCGGCCGCGGAAGGTGGTGATGAGGCCAACGGCGTGGACAGCGCCGAGTTCGGCACCACCGAGCGCGACGACTGGGAGAACGGCACCGAGCGCGACGACTTCGACGGCATCCGCGAGACGCCCGGCAGCGGCAGCGGCACCGGCAGCGGCACGGGCGACGACGACTTCGAGCCACAGGAGCGCGGCGCCCTGGGGCCCACACTGCAGGACCATCTGCGCCAGCAGATGCTCGGCATGCGGCTGGCGCCCGAGGACGCCATCGCGCTGCACGTGCTGATCGAGTCGCTCGACGAAGACGGCTACCTCGCCGACCCGCTGGAAGAGATCGCGCAGCGGCTGCTTGCCGACGACGCCGATGACGAGCAGCGCGACGAGTTGCTGTCGCGACTGCAATGCGCGCTGAAGTGGCTGCAGAGCCTGGAGCCTTGCGGCGTCGGCGCACGCTCGCTGAGCGAATGCCTGACCTTGCAGCTGCGCCAGCTGGAGCGCTGCGAGGCGCAGATGATCGCCATCATCGTGTGCAAGCAGCACCTCGACCTGCTGGCGCGGCGCGACATGAAGAAGCTGATGGCCGCCACCGGCGCCGACGAGGAGCTGTTGAAGGCCGCGCAATCGCTGATCGTCGCCTGCGAGCCCAAGCCGGGCCGGCCCTTCACGCGCGCCGAGGCCAACATCATCGTGCCCGACGTCATCGTGCAGAAGTCGGGCCGCGGCTTCAAGGTCGTGCTCAACCCCGACGTGATGCCCAAGCTGCGCATCAACGACCTCTATGCGCAGG
>VBDL01000589.1:1334-4011 GCA_005884255.1 Betaproteobacteria bacterium
GCGCGGCTGCAGGAGGCGCGCTGGTTCATGAAGAACATCCAGCAGCGCTTCGACACCATCCTGCGCGTCAGCACGGCCATCGTCGAGCGGCAGAAGAACTTCTTCACCCACGGCGAGATCGCGATGAAGCCGCTGGTGCTGCGCGAGATCGCCGACGAGCTCGGCCTGCATGAGTCGACGATCTCGCGCGTGACCACCGCGAAATACATGTCCACCCCCTTCGGCACCTTCGAGCTGAAGTACTTCTTCGGCTCGTCGCTGAACACCGATGCCGGCGGCAATGCATCGAGCACCGCGGTGCGCGCGCTGATCAAGCAGCTCGTCGCCGCCGAAGACAACGCCAAGCCCTTGAGCGACAGCCAGCTCAGCCAGATGCTCGAGGAGCAAGGCATCCAGGTCGCGCGGCGCACGGTGGCCAAGTACCGCGAGGCGCTGAAGATCGCGCCGGCGAACCTGCGGCGCGCGCTGTGAAGGGCACCATTTTTTTGCCCTGCGCCGCCGGCGCCGAGCCGCTGCTGGCCGACGAGGCTTTCGCGTTCGTCGGCAATGCGCAAGCCGTGCGCGGTGGCGTGGTCGTGCGCGGTGACGCCACGAGCGCGATGCGCATGAACCTGGAGAGCCGCCTCGCGCAGCGCGTGCTGTGGCTGGTCGCCGAGGGGCCGTATGCGCACGAGCACGATCTCTACGACATCGCGCGCGGCGTGCGCTGGAGCGACTGGATCACGCCGCGCCAGACCTTGCGCGTGGACACCACCGCGCAGCGCTCACCGCTGAAAAGCCTGAACTTCGCCACCCTGCGCATCAAGGACGCGGTGTGCGACGTGCTGCGCGACGCGAGCGGCGAGCGGCCGAGCGTCGACACGCGCCAGCCCGATCTGCCGCTGGCGCTGCACCTGTCGGCCACGCATGCGCAGCTGTATGTCGACCTCTCCGGCGAGGCGCTGTTCAAGCGCGGCTGGCGCGAGGCCAAGGGCGAGGCGCCGCTGAAGGAAACGCTGGCTGCCGCGCTGCTCGCCTTTGCCGGCTGGCAGGGGCGCGAAGGCGACGGCCCGCTGCTCGACCCCTGCTGCGGCGCCGGCACCATCGCCATCGAGGCGGCGCAACTCGCGTGCGGCATCGCGCCCGGGCTGCAGCGCCGCTTCGCCTTCGAGCGGCTGCTGCCGTTCAGGGACCAGTTGCCTGCGTGGCGCGAGCTGCAGCGCGCCGCGCGCGAGCGCGTGCATGCGCCCGCGGCGCCGGTGTTCGCCGGCGACGTGTCGTTCCGCATGACCGACTTCGCCGTGCGCAATGCCGAGCGCGCCGGCGTCAAGCAGGCCATCGAGTTCAAGACCGCCGACGCGCTGCAGCGCCCGCCGCCGGCGGCGCAGGGCACGCTGCTGCTCAACCCGCCCTACGGCGAGCGCATCGGCGCCAAGGGCAGCGGTGCGCGGGAAGGCTTCGAGGAAGGCTCGGGTTCGTCGGCCGAGTTCTTCGCGCAGCTGGCCGCGCACTGGAAGCGGCACTACGCCGGCTGGAGCGGCTGGATCCTCAGCCCCGACATGAAGCTGCCGACGCTGATGCGTCTGAAGGAAAGCCGCCGCGTGCCGGTGTGGAACGGGCCCATCGAGTGCCGGCTGTTCCGCTTCGACATGCAGGCCGGATCCTTGCGCCGCGACAGCGGTGGCAATTGAGCGGCCTCAGCCCAAGCCCAGGTAAGCGAGCACCGCCAGTGGCGCCGTGTCGGCGCGCAGCACGCGCTGGCCCAGGCTCACGGCCGCGAAGCCGGCGCGCTTGGCCGCCGCCTCTTCCGCTGCGCTCAGCCCGCCTTCGGGGCCGCTGAGCACCAGCAGGCGCGCCGGTGGCCGAGGTTGCGTGGCGATGGGCGTCGCCTCATCGAAGGCCAGCAGCCAGCGCGCCGAATCGGCCCCCGCAGCGCCCAACGATGGCAGCCATTCGGGCAGCGTGCACACCGGTTCGATGCGCGGCACGCGCGTGCGGCCGCACTGCTCGCTGGCCGACGTAGCAATGGCTTGCCAATGCGCGCAGCGCTTACGCGCCCGCTCGCCGGATAGGCGCAGCACCGAGCGCTCGCACATCAGCGGCTGGATCGCCGCAACGCCGAGCTCGGTGGCCTTCTCGACGAGGCCGTCCATGCGCTCATTGGCCGGCATGCCCAGCGCCAGCGTGATGTGCAGCGGCAGCTCGCGCTCGACCGCTTCGTGCGCCAGCACCTGCACCGCCACCTCGCTGCGCCCCATGCGCAGCACCGTGGCCGACCACTCGCCGCCACGGCCGTCGAACAGCGTCAGTGCATCGCCCGGCTGCAGGCGCAGCACCTGCGCGTGGCGCACGGCCGCGTCGGGCAGGCGGAGCTCGTCGCTGGCGGCAAGGGCTTGGTCGATGTAGAGGCGCGGCATCGGACGCGCAGTGTGCCGCACAATCGGCCGGTCACGGGAGCCGATCACATGGACACCCACGCCGAAGCGATGCTCGAGCGCATCGACGCCTGTCACGACGAACGGCCCGATGAGGCCGCCGCGCTGTTGACCGCGCTGGACGTCGCGGCCTTGCCCGCAGAGCGTCATCCCCGACTGGCCTACCTGCTCAATCATGTGCTCGGCGAAAAGCTCGGGCGCTGGGCCGAGGCGCAGCAGCGGCAGCAGACCTTGCTCGATGTGGCAACGGCCTCGCCGGTGCT
>VBDL01000590.1 GCA_005884255.1 Betaproteobacteria bacterium
CGAAAGCCGGCGATATGCACGTGCTTGGCCTGCTCCAGCAGCCTGGCCGCACGCTGCAGCGCGGCGGCGCTGTGCGCCTCGGTCGCCTCGAGGTTGGCGCGTTGCGCCGCGAACATCTCGCCGGTGAGTGCCTGATCCGGCCGGCGCTGCTGCAGGCTCTTCGCGCGCTGGCCATAGGCCTTGGAGGCCAGCCCCATGTCCGCGACGAAAGCCTCCTTCAGCCCCGGCCAGCCGTCGAAGCCGAGCGCTTGAGCCAGCCGCACCAGCGTGGCCGGCGGCACGCCGGCACGCTCGGCAATGCTGCGCATCGACGCGACGACGACCTCGTTCGGGTGATCGAGCAGAAAGCGGGCGCCCAACTGCAACGCGGGGCTGAGTTCGACAAAACGCTGGCGTATCAAGTCGCGCGCGGTCACGAGCACCTCGATGAAACAGCCGGAACGGCGATGGCACGAATGTTACGGCGTCCCCGCACTGCGCCGCCCGGCCCAGCGCTCCAGCGCGGCGGCCAGGTGCGCGTTGCTGATCGGCTTGGTCATGTAGTCGTCCATGCCCGATTCGAGGCAGCGCATGCGGTTGGCCAGCAGCGCATCGGCGGTGAGCGCGATGATGGGCGTGTGCATGCCGCGCTCGCGCTCGCCGTCGCGGATGCGCCGCGTCGCCTCGTAGCCGTCCATCACCGGCATGTGGCAGTCCATGATGATGAGGTCGTAGCGGTGCTGTGCGGCGGCGCCGCGCGCGGCGTCGCCGTCGTCGACCACGTCGACGGTGCAGCCCAGCTGCGTCAGCATCGCCTCGACCACCATCTGGTTCACGCGGTCGTCTTCGGCCAGCAGCACATGCGTTGCCGTGGCACCGGCCGCGCCGGGCACCGGCCCGTGCGCGGCCTCGGCCGCATCGGCCCGGCGCAGCCGCAGGTCGAGCCAGAAGGTCGAGCCCTCGCCGAGGCGGCTCTCCACGCCGACCTCGCCGCTGGCGGCGCGTGGTCGACGCGTCGCCCTGTATGAAGGCGTCGAACACCGAGTCGAGCTTGTCACTGGGAATGCCGATGCCGGTGTCGACGACCTCGAAGCGCAGCCACAGCACGCCCGCCGTCTCGTCGAGCACCGCCACGTTCATCTCGACGCGGCCGCGCTCGGTGAACTTCACCGCGTTGTGCAGCAGGTTCACCAGCAGCTGGCGCAGCCGCACCGGGTCGCCCTCCAGCCGCTCGGGCACCTGCGGCGGCACGCGGTGGCTCAGGGAGACGGGCTTGTCGCGCACGGTGGCCGACATCAGGTCGACCGCCTCGGCAATGATGGCGCGCAGATCGAAGCTCGTCGTGTGCAGCGTCAGCTTGCCGGCCTCGATTCGCGACAGGTCCAGCAGATCGTCGAACAAGGTGAGCAGTGCCGTCGCCGAGTGATGTGCGGTCTTCACGTACTGGCGCTGCGCCGGCGTCAGCGCGGTGCCGAGCAGCAGCTCGGTGGTGCCTAGGATGCCGTTCATCGGCGTGCGGATCTCGTGGCTGATCACCGCCAGGAACTGCGACTTCGCCACGTTGGCCTGCTCGGCCTGCCGGCGCGCCTGGTCGAGGTCGTGCGCCTGCATCAGCAGCGCTTGCGTCTTGTGCTCGAGGTTGTCGACCAGCTCGCGCCCGGCGCGCACCGCCTGGCGCAGCCGCTCGCGCAAGCGCTGGATCTCGGCGCCGGTGAAGGCGAGGTAGGCGCCCAGCAGGTACATGGTGGCGGCGATGACGAGCCGGTCCAGCCAGGTCACGCGCACCGGGCCGAAAGCCGACGCCCACAGCGCATAGCCGAGGTAGGAGAACACCACCAGGTGGTTGAAGTAGAAGGCGCGTCGAAAGCCATAGCCGACCTGGTCGGCCACGCGCATCAGCAGGAAGTAGCCGGGCCAGCCACACCAGCACGTCCAGGTGTACGAACACGAGGCCGAGATCGACCCGCCCAGTGCGGCCATAGCCGAACCACAGGGCCAGCCAGCTGGAGACCGCGAAACCGAGGTTGAGCGCGATCAACTCCAGCAGGCGCGGCTCGAGCAGCGGCAGGCCGATGCGCAGGTCGTCGAGCAGCGCGATGACGCACAGCGACAGAAAGCCCACCGCGCGGATCAGCGGAATGCGCGCGGTGTTGTTCCAGTGCGCGCTCGCCGCCTTGCGCTGCGCCAGCAGCACCGGGTCGAGCGTGAAGCTGGAGTCGACGTCGTGCGCCGAACGGTTCGGGTCCACGCCACCCCCTTTCACGCTGGCCGGTACGGGCCTTCGGTGGATTGTTGGCGCTTTCCCGAGGCGCGGCAATCCGGCGCAGCGCTAGGCGATCAGCGCCTGCACCAGGCGCGTCAGCGCCTGCACCAGGCGCGTCAGCGCCTTCAGCGCGGCGTCTGGCGTTTCCTCCAGCTGCGCATGCACGATGGCACCGTCGACGGCCAGTGCCAGCGCCTGTGCGTCGCGTACGCGCTGGCGCGACGGCGGCAGCAGGCCGGCAATGGCCTCCGCCATCTCCTGCTTGTGGCGCCGCGCGATATCGATGACTTCGGGCAGCGTGCCGCCGAGCTCGCCGGCGCTGTTGATGAAGGCGCAGCCGCGAAAGCCCGGGTCGCGAAACCACTCGCCGAGCGCCGGCACCAGCGCGGCCACACCGCCGCCATGGCGCTGCAGAGCATCGTTGAACCACGCCATCCACCGTGCGTGCCGGTGTTCCAGAAAGGCCTGGACGAGATCGTTCTTGCTCGGAAAGTGCCGGTAGAAGGTGACCTTGGTGACGCCGGATTCGGCGATTACGCGGTCGATGCCGGTGGCGCGGATGCCCTCGCGATAGAACAGCTCGTGGGCCATCAGCAGGATGCGCTCGCGCGCCGGCAACTCGGTGAGGTCGGGGGTGTCCAGCACGGCCATGGGCTCATTGTAGACAAGTCTGTCTACCTGGCCTAGAGTTGCGCGCAAGTAGACAGCTCTGTCTACGTCCATTCAAAAAGGACTCCGCCATGGACACCCGCCCGCCGCTGCCGCCCTTCACCCGCGACACCGCGATCCAGAAGATCCGCCTCGCCGAGGACGCGTGGAACACGCGCGACCCCGGCCGCATCGTGCTCGCCTACAGCCCGGACACCTGCTGGCGCAACCGCGCCGAGTTCCCCGTGGGCCGCGCCGCCGCGCAGGCGCTGCTCGAGCGCAAGTGGGCGCGCGAGCTCGACTACCGCCTGATCAAGGAACTGTGGGCCTTCGAGGGCCACCGCATCGCCGTGCGCTTCGCCTACGAGTGGCACGACGACGGCGGCCACTGGTACCGCAGCTACGGCAACGAGAACTGGCTGTTCAACGACGCCGGCCTGATGACGCACCGCTACGCCAGCATCAACGACCTGCCGATCAAGGAAAGCGAGCGCAAGTTCTTCTGGCCGCTGGGGAGACGGCCCGACGACCATCCGGGTCTGAGCGAGCTGGAACTCTGAGCACCACCGAGGGTTATCCCGAACTTGTCGGAGGACTGGCGGGCGCCTATCGTTTGGCCAATTGGTCAGACCACTTGGCCGTTTCGAGCACCCGCACCCCATGCCGATCCAGAGCATCGAGCCGCGCCGGCTGTACCGGCAGATCGCCGACCAGTTGCGCGCGCTGATCAAGGCGGGCGAGTTCCCCGTCGGCACGCGGCTGCCCACCGAGCGCGATCTCGCCGCGAAGCTCGGCGTGTCGCGCCCCTCCGTGCGCGAGGCGCTGATCGCGCTGGAGGTCGAGGGCCTGGTCGAGGTGCGCGGCGGCTCGGGCATCTACGTGCTGGCGCGCGAGGCGGCGCCCACGGCGCGCCGCGTCGACGAGGCCGCCTTCGGCCCCTTCGAGATCATCCGCGCGCGCCAGGTCATCGAGTGCGAGACCGCGGCGATTGCCGCACGCACGATGAACGCGGCGCAAGTGCGCGGGCTGCGCGAGGCCGTGGTGCTGATGGAAGAAGACATCGCGCGCGGCGAGATGCCGATCCGCGGCGACCGGCTCTTTCACACGCGCATCGCCGAGGCGGCCGACAACGCGCCGCTGCTGCGCGTGGTGAGCGATCTCTTCGACGAGCGCAACAACCCGCTGTTCGAGCGCATCGGCCAGCACTTCGAGAGCGGCCCGAGCTGGCGCATCGCGGTGGCCGAGCACAAGGCGGTGATCGCGGCCATCGCCGCGCACGACCCACGCCGCGCGCGCCTGGCGATGCAGACGCATCTGCAGCGCTCGCATGACCGCTTTGCCGCCGCTTGGCCACAGGTGCAGACCGAGGCCGAGGCGGCGCGATGAGCACTTTGTTCGTAGGGTGGGCTTCAGCCCACCAGACCGTCCGCGTGGGCTGAAGCCCACCCTACAAAAGGCCAGACATGTCTCTTGCTTGCATCATCCACGGCGCGAAGGATCTGCGCCTCGAGCCCAACGAGCCCGCGGCGCTGGGGCCCCATGACGTGCAGCTGCGCCTGGGCGCCGGCGGCATCTGCGGCTCCGACCTGCACTACTACCGCGAGGGCCGCGTCGGCGCCTTCGTGATCCGCGAGCCGCTGGTGCCGGGGCACGAGGCCTCGGGCGTGGTCGAGCGCGTGGGCGCCCTGCGGCCATTGCGACTACTGCTACGCCGGCCGCTCGAACCTGTGCCGCCACATGTTCTTCCTCGGCAGCGCCAGCGTGTTCCCGCATGCGCAGGGGCTGTTCCGCGAGCGCTTCGTGATGGGCGAGCGGCAGCTCACCGCGATCAGCGAAGACGTGTCGCTCGGCGAGATCGCCTGCGCTGAGCCGCTGTCGATCGGCCTGCACGGCG
>VBDL01000591.1 GCA_005884255.1 Betaproteobacteria bacterium
TCGACGCTGCGCCGAAGCTGCTCATCGTGTCGCAGCCGACCTGGGGCGTGGACGTCGGCGCCGCGGCGCAGATCCGCGGCGAGCTCTTGAAGCTGCGCGATGCGGGCTGCGCGCTGCTCATCGTCAGCGAGGAGCTCGACGAGCTGTTCGAGATCAGCGACCGGCTGGTGGTGATCGCGCAAGGGCGTTTGAGCCCGAGCGTGCCGGTGCGCGAGGCCACCGTCGAGATGATCGGCGAATGGATGTCCGGACTCTGGGCGAAGGAGGGTGCCCATGCTTAAGCTCGAAGCCCGCCCGCAGCCGTCGAAGGCGATGTCCTTCGCGTCGCCGCTGCTCGCGCTGGCCATCACGGTGGTGATCGGCGTCGTGCTGTTCATGCTGCTCGGCAAGGATCCGCTGAAGGGCCTGTACGTCTTCTTCATCGAGCCGATCAAGAGCGGCTACGCGCTGAGCGAGCTGAGCATCAAGGCCACGCCGCTGGTGCTGATCGCGCTCGGGCTGGCGGTGTGCTTCCGCTCCAACATCTGGAACATCGGCGCCGAAGGGCAGTTCATCGTCGGGGCGCTGTGCGCCGGCTGGATGGCGATGCAGGCCGGGCCCGACACGAGCCGCCTGATCGTCGTGCCCGTGCTGCTCGCGGGCGTGCTGGGCGGCATGCTGTGGGCCGGCATCGTGGCGCTGCTGCGCGACCGCTTCAACGCCAACGAGATCCTCGTCAGCCTGATGCTCGTCTACGTGGCCGACATGGTGCTGAGCTACCTCGTCTACGGCCCGTGGAAGGATCCGAACGGCTACAACTTCCCGCAGACCATCACCTTCGCCGCGGCGACCAAGATCCCGCGGCTGATCGACGGCTGGCGCATGAACATCGGCGTGCTCATCGCGCTGGCCGCGGTGGGGGGCTTCTGGGTCTTTCTCTTCCGCACCTATCGCGGCTACCAGTTGCAGGTGGGCGGCCTCGCGCCGCTGGCCTCGCGCTACGCGGGCTTCTCGTCGCGCAGTGCTTTGTGGACGGGGCTGCTGCTGTCCGGCGGCATGGCGGGTCTGGCCGGTGGCCTGGAAGCGGCCGGTCCCTTGGGGCAGCTCACACCGCACGTGCCGGCGGGTTACGGCTTTGCGGCCATCATCGTCGCCTTCGTCGGCCGCCTGCATCCGGTGGGCAGCATCTTCTCGGCGGTGCTGATGAGCATGTTCTACATCGGCGGCGAGCTCGCGCAATCGCGCCTCGGGCTGCCGAAGTCGCTGACCGGCGTGTTCCAGGGGCTGCTGCTGTTCACGCTGCTCGCCTGCGACACGCTGATCCATTACCGCGTGCGCTGGCAGAGCGTGCCCGCCGCGCCGTCGGTGAAGCCGGTCGCTGCCCCCACTCAAAAGATCCGCGAGGCCTGAGATGGAATCGTTTGCCCTGCTGATTGCAGCGACGCTGAACGCCGGCACCGTGCTGGCCATCGCCGGTCTCGGCCTGTTGATCAACGAGCGCGCCGGCATCGTCAACCTCGGCGCCGAGGGGATGATGCTCGTGGCCGCGATCGCCGGCTTTGCCACCGCGGTGCACACCGGCAATGACTGGCTGGCCTTCGGCGCCGGTGCGGTGGCCGGGGCCTTGATGGCCGCGACCTTCGGCGGCCTGGTGATCTGGCTGAACACCAACCAGTACGCCACCGGTCTCGCGTTGAGCTTGTTCGGCGTCGGCTTCTCGGCCTTCGCCGGCATCCAGTACACGCAGCAGAAACTCGGTGAGCGGCCGCACTTCGAGATCGCCGGTCTGGCCGGATGGTCTACCTGACCATTGCGCTCACCGTTGGCCTCGCGTGGTTCCTCTATCGCTCGCGCGCCGGCCTGGTGCTGCGGGCGGTGGGCGAGTCGCCCGAATCGGCGCATGCGCTGGGCTACCCGGTGCGGCGCATCCGCCTGGCCGCGGTGATGACGGGCGGCGCGCTTTGCGGCGTGGCCGGCGCCTACGTGTCGGTGGTCTACACGCCGCTGTGGGTCGAAGGGATGATCGCCGGCAAGGGCTGGATCGCGCTGGCGCTCACGACCTTCGCGACGTGGCGGCCGGCACGCGTCCTGCTAGGCGCCTACCTGTTCGGCGGCGTGACGATGCTGCAGTTCCACTTGCAAGGCGAAGGGGTGCAGATCCCGAGCCAGTTCCTCACGATGCTGCCGTATCTCGCGACCATCGTCGTGCTGGTGCTGATCTCGCGCAATGCGACGTGGATCCGCGTCAACATGCCGGCGTCGCTGGGCAAACCGTTTTTCCCCGGCTCATAATCGCAGCCGCCTTGCGTTGTCTATACGTTTCGAACGAGGAGAACCCATGACCCGACATTTGCTCAAGCTCGCGGCGGTGACGTCGCTCGCAGCGACCGCCGCGCTGGTGGGCTGCGGCAAGAAGGAAGAGCCGGCGCCGCAGGCCGCGGCGCCCGCATCGGCCGCCGCGCCGGCGAAGAAAGAGCCGCTGAAGATCGCCTTCGCGTACGTGGGCCCGGTGGGCGATGCCGGCTGGACCTTCGCGCACGACAACGGCCGCAAGGCGGTGGAGAAGGAATTCGGCGACAAGGTGCAGACCAGCTTCGTCGAGAAGGTGCCCGAGGCAGCCGACGCCGAGCGCGTGTTCCGCGACATGATCGGCCAGGGCAACAAGCTGATCTTCGGCACCACCTTCGGCTACATGGAGCCGATGCTGAAAGTTGCCGCCGACTCGAAGGACGTGAAGTTCGAGCACGCCACCGGCTACAAGAGTGCCGAGAACATGCGCGCCTACGACAGCCGCACCTACGAGGGCGCCTACATGGCCGGCGTCGTCGCCGGCGGCATGACGAAGACCAACGTGCTCGGCGTCGTCGGCTCGATCCCCATCCCCGAGGTGATCCGCAACATCAACTCGTTCACGATGGGCGCGCAGAGCGTCAACCCCAAGATCAAGACCAAGGTCGTGTGGGTCAACGAGTGGTTCAACCCGCCCAAGGAAACCGAGGCCGCGCAGTCGCTGATCAACGGCGGCGCCGACGTGCTGATGCAGAACACCGACTCGTCGGCCGTGCTGCAGACGGCCGAGAAGGCCGGCAAGTACGCCTTCGGCTGGGACTCCGACATGACATCCTACGGCCCGAAGGCGCACCTCGCATCGGCGGTCATCAACTGGGGCCCGTACTACATCAAGGCCACCAAGGACGTGCTCGACGGCACCTGGAAGACCTCGCAAGAGAAGATCTGGTGGGGTGTGAAGGAAGGTGCGATCGACCTCGTCTCGGTGTCCGACAAGGTGCCCGCTGATCTGAAGGGCAAGGTCGAGAAGGTCAAGGCCGGCCTGAAGGACGGCAGCTATGTGATCTGGAAGGGCCCGATCGCCGACAACACCGGCAAGGAACAGCTGCCCAAGGACAAGGTCGCCGACGACGCTTGGCTCGGCGGCATCAAGTTCTACGTCAAGGGGGTGGAAGGCAAGGTGCCGGGCGGCGACGCGAAGTAAGCTTCACGCGTCCGCGTCAAGGCCGCCCGCGGGCGGCCTTTTTATTGGAGCGACCATGATCGATTTCGACGCCATCCCCCGCGCCAAGCTGCCCGCGCTGCTGCGCGCGATGCCGAAGGCCGAGCTGCACATCCACATCGAAGGTTCGCTGGAACCCGAGCTGATCTTCAAGCTCGCCAAGCGCAACGGCGTGGCACTGAACTACCCGAGCGTCGAGGCGCTGCGCGCGGCCTACGCGTTCACCGACCTGCAGAGCTTTCTCGACATCTACTACGCCGGCGCCTCGGTGCTGCTGAAGGAGGAGGACTTCTTCGACATGGCCTGGGCCTACTTCGAGAAGGCCGCGGCCGACAACGTCGTGCATGCGGAACTCTTCTTCGACCCGCAGACGCACACCGCGCGCGGCGTCCCGATCGAGACGGTGATCCGCGGCCTGCACCACGCCTGCCAGCGCGCGCACCAGGAGCTCGGCATCGGTGCCAAGCTGATCCTGTGCTTCCTGCGCCACCTGAGCGAAGAGGACGCGCTGGTGACGCTCGAACAGGCACTGCCGTACCGCGAGCACTTCATCGGCGTCGGCTTGGACAGCAGCGAGCGCGGCCATCCCCCGCGTGTGTTTGCACGCTGCCGCGAGCTGGGACTGCACCTCGTCGCACATGCGGGCGAGGAGGGGCCGCCCGAGTACATCAAGAGCGCGCTCGACGTGCTGCACGTGCAGCGCATCGACCATGGCGTGCGCTGCGTCGAGGACGCCGAACTGGTCAAGCGCCTGGCGCGCGAGCGCATGCCGCTGACCGTGTGCCCGTTCTCCAACGTCAAGCTGTGCGTGTTCAAGAGCCTGCAGGAGCACAACCTGAAGGCGCTGCTCGACGCCGGCCTGTGCGCGACGGTGAATTCGGATGATCCGGCGTACTTCGGCGGCTACCTGAACCAGAACTTCGTCGACACCTTCGCCGCGCTGCCGGCACTGACCGCGCGCGATGCCTGGCAGCTGGCGAGGAACAGCTTCGACGCGAGCTTCGCGAGCGACGCGCAGAAGAAGCAGTGGACAGCGCGGCTGGACGCCGTGTTCGCGACCGCGTGAGCGGCGTCAGTCTCCGAACGAGCGCTGCAGCAGCACGGCGACGCGCTCGCGCCGCCAACTCGGCTGCGACACGGTGCCGACGGCGGCGCCGCCGCGCGTGAGCGGCGTGTCGAGGCTGCGGCTGACTGACAGCGTTTCGGCGCTCGCTGCGATGCGCCACTGCGGCGTCAACGGCCACGAGGCGTCGAGCGCGACACCCCTCGCACGCCCGCTGCGCAGATGCGCGGCATCGAACAGGCCGTCGTCGAAGCGCACCGACAGCGGAGCGCGGTCGCCCCACAGCAGCGCGGCGCGAAGCGTCGTGTCGCCAGCACTGCGCCAGCTCGCGCCGAGCCACCAGCGCGGCTGAGTCAGGCGCTCGTCAAGTCCGCTGTAGCCGCCGGCGCCGCGGATATGTCGGCGAAACCGCTCGATCTGCCAGCCTGTGTCGAGCTGCGCGCTCGAGGATGCGACCGGCCGCCACTGAAGCGCGGCGTCGAGCGTCATCGATTGCGTATCGGTGTGGCTGCCGACCGGGGCGCCGCCCTGGCTTTGGCCGTCGTAGCTGGCGCGACCGGCCCAGCCGGTCAGGCCGCCGCGCAACGTCCACGCATCCGCCCAGCGCTGCGACAGCACGAGGCCCAGCCGTGGCGACCACCCCTGCTCGCGAACGAGCAGGCGGCCGGCGGCGTCTCGCTCGCGCAGCTCGTGCCACTGCAGGCCGGCATCCGACCGCAGGTCGAGTGCCGACACGGGTGCGGCCGCCACCGCCATCGCCGCGGCGGCCGCGCGCAGGACACAGCGGCTCAAAGCTCCGCGTCGAGCTCGGCCCACATGCGCGTCAGTGTCGCGTCGATGGTGCCGTCGCCGTTGGTGTCGACGTCCAGGCGAACGCCGGTGCTGATCACCGTGACGGTGACGCTGGTGCCGTTGGCGCCGGTCACCTTGCCTGCGCCGGAGCTCGGATGCGCGGCACCGGCCAACGTGACGATCGGCTGCGTGGTCTGAGCGGCGAACGAGACGGTGCCGAAGCGCGGGAAGCTGCCGCTGGCGGTGAACGAGAAGCTCTGCGACGTGGTGCCGGTGGCGAGCGTGGTGGCCAGCTGGTAGTTGTAGTTGCTCAGCGTGCGCGTGGCGCGCGCCGCGCCGTTGACCAGGCGGTCGAAGGACAGTGAGCTTCCGCTCAGCGTGAGCGTCGTCGTCGCCGAGCTGGTCTCGTCGAGCGTGATGCGCATGCCGCCGTTCAGGCGCTCGCCGAGGCCCGTGGTGGTGATGGTGAATGCGGACGCCGTGGCGTCGACGACGTTCAGCTTCCCGCCCGAGCTGGTGCTGACGAGCGTGACCGACAAGGTGCCGGTCAAGGTCTCGGTGCCTTCGACGCAGCTGTTGAAGGCGAGATCCACGCGGTCTCCCGGCGTGGCGGTGCCTTGCGTGGTGTAGCTCTGGGTCACCGTCACGCTGCCGCCGTTGCTGCATGTCTCGGTGTGCGTTGTCGTGGCGCCGACGAGCGCGTTGGGTGCGACCGACGTCAGCCCGAGCTTCACCGCGCTGGCCAGCGATGCCAGCACCGACACGCGCGGCGACGTGGTGGATACCTGCACGCCGGTGACCGACCCCGACGCGTCCGAGCCGGCGCCGCCGGCATCGATGGCCTCGGCAGCCACCGAGGGCGCATTGGCCTGCGTGATGACGACACGCTGCGCCTGAGGCGCTTCGGCGCTGGAACCTCCTCCACCGCCGCCGCACGCCGTCAATGCCGATGCAATCGCTGCTGCCGCGGTGAATGCCCTTCTCCCGTGGTTGGTCCGCGACGCACGCCGCCGCGGACGGGCGCATCTTACGGGGTGGTGCGCGGAGGGGCCGAGCGCGCGGCGTGCAGGATGTGGGCGGTGGCCGCATCGGCCGGGAAGAAGCTCTCCAGCGCAAGCTCCTGCAGCGTGATGTCCACCGGCGTACCGAACACCGTGGTCGTGCTGATGAAGCTCAAGATCCCGTGCTCGGTACGGAACTGCAGCGGCACGACGACGCCGCCGTAGTCGACCTCGTGCCCCACATCGTGCCCATCGGCCGGCACCGGGTACTCGCAGAGCTCGCGCATCAGGTCGGAGAGCACCGCGTCGCCGGTGGCCGCGACCTGCTGGTGCAGCCGCGCGATCAGGTGGGCGCGCCATTGCGCGAGGTTCGCGATGCGCGGCGCCAGGCCCTGCGGATGCAGGCTCAGGCGCAGCACGTTCACCGGCGGCTGTACCAGCGATGGATCGGCGCCGGCGAGCAGCGCCGGTACGGC
>VBDL01000036.1:0-269 GCA_005884255.1 Betaproteobacteria bacterium
AACTTGCGCCGGTCGGTCGAGAAGAAGCGGTAGGCGACGTCGATCGTGATGCCCTGCTCGCGCTCGGCGGCCAGGCCGTCGAGCAGCAGCGCGTAGTCGATGTCGCCGCCGCGCGTGCCGACCTTCTTGGAGTCGGCCTCGAGCGCGGCGAGCTGGTCCTCGAACAGCATCTTCGACTCGTACAGCAGGCGTCCGATCAGCGTGCTCTTGCCGTCGTCGACGCTGCCGCAGGTGATGAAGCGCAGCAGGCTCTTGGTTTCGTGCGCCTT
>VBDL01000036.1:281-10053 GCA_005884255.1 Betaproteobacteria bacterium
GCTCGCGTGAGGCGTGTGGCGGGCCATCAGAAGTACCCCTCTTGCTTCTTCTTCTCCATGGACGCCGCGCTGTCGTGGTCGATCATGCGGCCCTGGCGCTCCGACGTCATCGTCAGCAGCATCTCCTGGATGATCTGCGGCAGCGTGGTGGCCTCGGACTCCACCGCACCCGTCAGCGGATAGCAGCCGAGCGTGCGAAAGCGCACCATCTTCTGCATCGGCGTTTCGCCTGCGCGAAGCGGCATGCGCTCGTCATCGACCATCACCAGCGTGCCGTCGCGCTCGACCACCGGCCGCGGGGCCGCGTAGTACAGCGGCACGATCGGGATCTTCTCGAGGTGGATGTACTGCCAGATGTCGAGCTCGGTCCAGTTCGAGATCGGGAACACGCGGATGCTCTCGCCCTTGTTCTTGCGCGCGTTGTACAGACGCCAGAGCTCGGGCCGCTGGTTCTTCGGGTCCCAGTGGTGAGCCGCGGTGCGGAACGAGAAGATGCGCTCCTTGGCGCGCGACTTCTCCTCGTCGCGGCGCGCGCCGCCGAACGCGGCATCGAACCCGTACTTGTCCAGGGCCTGCTTGAGCCCCTGCGTCTTCCACATGTCGGTGTGCACCTGCGAGCCGTGGTCGAACGGATTGATGCCCAAGGCCTCGGCCTCGGGGTTGCGGTAGACGATCAGCTCCATGCCCATCTCGCGGGCCATGCGCTCGCGCATCGCGTACATGTCGCGGAACTTCCACGTCGTGTCGACATGCAGCAGCGGGAACGGCGGCGGCGCCGGGTGGAAGGCCTTCTTCGCCAGGTGCAGCATGCAGGCACTGTCCTTGCCGATCGAATACAGCATCACCGGCTTGTCGGCCTCGGCGGCGACCTCGCGCATGATGTGGATGCTCTCGGCTTCCAGCCGCTGCAGGTGAGTCAGCGTGTTCATCGGGCGGTTCATGTGCGCTCCCTCGCCAGTGTCATCGCCGTGTCCTCGATCATGTCTTCCTGCCCACCGACCATGCCGCGCCGGCCGAGCTCGACCAGGATCTCGCGCGCCGGCACGCCGTACTTGGCTTCGGCGCGCTTGGCGAACAGCAGGAAGCTCGAATACACGCCCGCATAGCCGAGCGTCAGCGCATCGCGGTCGATGCGGATGGGGTGGTCCATGATCGGCAGCACGCGGTCTTCTGCGACGTCCTGGATCTTGAAGACGTCCACGCCGGTCTCGATGACCATGAGCTCGCACACCGCGACGAACACCTCCATCGGCGTGTTGCCGGCGCCGGCGCCCAGGCCTGCCGCCGCGGTGTCGATGCGGTTGGCGCCGCACTCGACGGCCGCGAGGGAGTTGGCCACGCCCATGGCCAGGTTGTGGTGGCCGTGGAAGCCGAGCTCGGTCTCGGGCTTCAGCGCATCGCGCACCGCGCCGATGCGCGCCTTCACGCCCTCGGGCAGCATGTGGCCGGCCGAGTCGGTGATGTACAGGCAGTTGGCGCCATAGCTTTCCATCAGCCTGGCCTGCACGACGAGCTGCTCGGGGCGCGACATGTGCGCCATCATCAGGAAGCCCACCGTGTCGAGCCCGAGTTCGCGTGCCTTGGCGATGTGCTGCTCGGAGACATCGGCCTCGGTGCAGTGCGTGGCGACGCGGATCGTGTGCACGCCCAGGTCCTTGGCCATCAGCAGGTGATCGACCGTGCCGATGCCCGGCAGCAGCAGCGCCGAGACCTTGGCGCGCTTCATCAACGGGATCACGGCGCCGAGGTACTCCTCGTCGCTGTGCGCAGGGAAGCCGTAGTTGACCGATGCGCCGCCCAGGCCGTCGCCGTGCGTCACCTCGATCAGCGGCACGCCGGCCTCGTCCAGGCCAGTGGCGACGTGCTTCATCTGCTCGAGCGTCATCAGGTGGCGCTTCGGGTGCATGCCGTCGCGCAGCGTCATGTCGTGAAGGGTGATCTTCATGGGGCTTTCCTTCAGGCAGCGAGCCACTCTTGCGCGAACAGCTCGGCGGTGCGCGCGGCGGCGGCGGTCATGATGTCGAGGTTGCCGGCGTACTTGGGCAGGTAGTCGCCCAGGCCTTCGACCTCCATGAAGACGGACACCCGGTTCCCGTCGAACACCGGGCCGTTCACGAGCTTGTAGCCCGGCACGTACTTCTGCACCTCGACGATCATGTCGTGGATCGACTGCGTGATGCGCTCGCGATCGGGCTCGCCCTCGGTCAGGCAATGCACCGTGTCGCGCATGATCAGCGGCGGCTCGGCCGGGTTGATGACGATGATGGCCTTGCCGCGCTTGGCGCCACCGACGCGCTCGACCGCGCCCGCAGTGGTGCGCGTGAACTCATCGATGTTCCTGCGCGTGCCCGGCCCCACCGAGCGGCTCGACACCGTGGCGACGATTTCGCCGTAGGCCACCGGCTGCACGCGGCTCACCGCGGCGACCATCGGGATCGTGGCCTGGCCGCCGCAGGTGACCATGTTGACGTTCATCACGCGCCGGCCGAGCTGCTCTTTCAGGTTGACCGGCGGCACGCAATAGGGGCCGATGGCCGCCGGCGTGAGATCGATCATCAGCACGTCCAGCGCATTGAGCTTGCGCGCATTCTCGGCGTGCACGTACGCCGAGGTGGCGTCGAAGGCGATCTGCACGCCATCGGCGCGCACATGCGGCAGCAGGCCGTCCACGCCGTCG
The DNA here is from genome assembly GCA_005884255.1 of Betaproteobacteria bacterium. Classification (GTDB taxonomy): domain Bacteria; phylum Pseudomonadota; class Gammaproteobacteria; order Burkholderiales; family Burkholderiaceae_C; genus VBDL01. The sequence continues at coordinate 2,959 of VBDL01000036.1, forward strand.
GCGGTCGTCTTCAAGCCGAGTTCGCGCGCGCGCTTCAGCCCGTCGGACTCGGGGTCGACGCCCACCATCCACACCGGCTCGAGCAGCGAGCTGCGCTGCAGCTTGGCCAGCAGGTCGGTGCCGATGTTGCCCGGCCCGATGACGGCGCACTTGATCTTCCTCATGCGTTCGATTCCTAGGTTGCGAAGCGCACCGACGCGCCGCCGAGGCCGTCGATGCTCAATTCGAAGCGGTCGCCGGCCTGCGCGGGCACGAGCGGCGCCAGCGAGCCCGACAAGATGACCTCGCCCTTCAGGAAGGGGATGCCGAAGGCGCCCAGCGTGTTGGCGAGCCAGGCCACCGCCTCGGCCGGATGGCCTTGCACCGCCGAGCCCAGGCCTTCGCCCGCAGGCTCGCCGTTCCTGAACAGCTGCAGCCGGACCGCGGCGAGATCGAGCGAGCGCGGGTCGACGCGCTGCAGCCCGAGCACGAACACGCCGCATGACGCGTTGTCGGCCACCGTGTCCTGGATGCGGATCTTCCAGTCGGCGATGCGCGAGTCCACGATCTCGAAGCACGGCAGCACGTGGTCGGTGGCGGCCAGCACGTCTTCGCGCGTGACGCCGGGGCCGCTGAGGTCCTTCTTGAGCACGAAGGCGATCTCGCCTTCGGCGCGCGGCTGGATCAGCCCGGCGCGCGCGAGGCTCACGGTCGCGCCGTCTGCCACCTGCATGCGGTCGGTGAGAAAGCCGAAGTCGGGCTGGTGCACGTTCAGCATCTGCTGCACCGCCTTCGAGGTGACACCGATCTTCTTGCCGATCACGCGCTCGCCGTCGGCCACGCGGCGCTCGAGCAAGCGTGAGGAGATGCGGTACGCGTCGTCGACGGTGATGGAAGGTTCGCGCGCGGTGAGCGGCGCTAGTGTCGTGCGCTGTCGCAGCGCGTCGTAGAGCTCGTCGGCGAGCGCATGAAGACGACCTTGTTCCATGGCGAGTGATGGTTGCAGCGCGCGGGCACGACAACATCGTCCGAGCGGACGATGGCCGCGCTCGCCCTGCCGCGTAGCGTGAGCGGCCATGAACGCACCCACCGACCTCGCCGCGCGCCTGCGCGTGCTGGAAGACATCGAAGCCATCCGCCGGCTGAAGGCGCGCTACTTCCTCGCCTGCGACCGCAAGGACGTGGCCGGCATGCGCGACTGCTTCTTGCCCGGCGAGGTGCACATCGACTACGGCGTGGTCGGCACATTCGACCGGCGCGAGCAGCTCATCGAGGTGTTCGAGCGCCTCGCCTGCCACGCGCACGTCGTCGAAATGCACCACGGCGCGAACCCGGTGATCGACGTCACTGACGATGATCATGCGCACGGCAGCTGGGCACTGCACTACCAGCAGATCGACACGCGCGGGCGCAAGCTCACGCAGCTCGGCGGCACCTACGAGGACGAGTACCGCAAGGAAGACGGTGCATGGCGCATCAGCCGCACGCGCTTCGTCGCCGGATCGACACTCGTGCTGGACCTCGCCCGCCTCGAAACGCAGGAGGCGAAATGAGCACCGACAAGCAGGCCGTCGTGGCCGTGGTGACCGGCGCCTCGCGCGGCGCCGGCAAGGGCATCGCGCTGGCGCTCGGCGCCGCCGGCGCCACCGTCTACGTGACCGGCCGCTCGCAGCGCGATGGCGACGCCGACCTGCCCGGCACCATCCACGCCACCGCGCGCGAGATCGACGCGCTCGGCGGGCGCGGCATCGCGGTGGCCTGCGATCACCGCGACGATGCCCAGGTGGCCGCGCTGTTCGAGCGCGTCGCGCAACAGTCCGGCCGCCTCGACATCCTCGTCAACAACGCGACCTTCCTGCACGACGACCTGATCAAGCCAGGGCCCTTCTGGAGCAAGCCGCTCGACCTGGTGAACATCCTCGACGTCGGCCTGCGCTCGGCCTATGTCGCGAGCTGGCATGCGGCGCCGCTGATGGTGAGGCAACGACGCGGGTTGATCGCCTTCACCTCGTCGTTCGGCGCCAGTTGCTACATGCATGGGCCGGGCTACGGCGCGCAGAAGGTGGGCGTGGACAAGTTCGCCAAGGACATGGCAGTCGACCTGCGCGAGCACGACGTGGCCGCGGTGTCGATCTGGATGGGCATGCTCGACACCGAGCGCACGCAGCGCGTGATGCAGCAGCATCCCGAGCAGTACGCCGGCTTTGCCGCGATGGCCGAGAGCCCGCAGTTCACCGGCCGCCTCATCGATGCGCTGTACCGCGACCCGAGGCTGATGGAGAAGTCCGGCATGGTGCTGGTCGGTGCGGAGCTGGCGCAGCAGTACGGCATCCGCGACATCGACGGCCGGCAGCCGCCGTCGCATCGCGCGATGCTCGGCGGGCCGGTACAGGCGCATCCGGCAAAAGTGGAGTAAAGGCCATGATGAACGAATTCACCCCTCCTTCGCTGAGCGGCAAGGTCGCACTCGTCACCGGTGCGAGCCGCGGCATCGGGCGGGCGATCGCCCAGCGGCTTGCATCGGCGGGCGCCACGGTCGTGGTCACGGCACGGTCCGTGGTCGTCGAGGCACCGAACGCCCGGCTCGGCTCGCAGCAGCGCCTCCCCGGAACGCTGGCCGAGACGGTGGCGCTGATCGAGCGGGCCGGTGGCCGCGTCCTCGCGCTCGGCGCAGACCTCGAGCTTGCCGCGGAGCGCGACTCGCTCGTCGCACGCGCCGCCGAGGCCGCAGGCGGGCTCGACATCCTCGTGAACAACGCAGGCTTCGCAGACTTCGCGCCGGTCGAGCGGATGTCGATGGCGACCTTCGACCGCACCGTGGACCATTACCTTCGCGCGCCGTTCGCGCTGGCCCGCGACGCGGTGCCGCACATGAAGGCACGCGGCGCCGGCTGGATCGTCAACATCGGATCGGCAACCGCGATGCCGCCGCTGCGTCCGTACGGCGAGCATGCGAAAGCTGGCGGCGACGTGGTCTACGCTGCGGTCAAGGCGGCGCTGCACCGGTTCACGCAAGGGCTGGCAGCCGAGCTCGTCGACCACGGCATCGCCGTCAATGCGGTGGGCCCGTCGACGGCGATCCGCACGCCCGGCGCGTCGGACTTGATTCCCGGCGACTATCCAACCGAGGACGTCGAATACCTCGTGGAGACCGTGCTCGCCATGTGCCACCTGCCGGCGTCGCAGCGCACCGGGCTCGTCGCGTTCAGCATGCACTTCCCATGGCAGCAGGGCCTGCAGGTGATGAGCCTCGATGGCCGCACGCCGCTGCCGCGACGCGAGCCGCCGGCCTGGTCGCACCCGGCGATCGATGCCGCGGGCCTGGCCTGACATGCGCGCCATCGTCATCGATGCGTTCGGCGGGCCCGAGGTGCTGCGCGAGGCCGAGCTGCCGAAGCCGCACCCCGGCCCGGGGCAGGTGCTCGTTCGCGTCGCCTGTGCAGGCGTGAATCCGGCGGACTGGAAGGTCCGCGAGGGCTGGCTGGCGAGCTACTTCGACTGCCGCTTCCCCTTCGTGCCCGGCTTCGACCTGGCCGGCGTCGTCGAGGCCGTCGGGCCGGGCGTCGACGGCCTGCGGGTCGGCGATCGCGTGTTCGGCACCTCGCGCCAAGGCCAGGGCGAGAACGGCTCGTATGCCGAGTACACGACGGCTCATGCCGCGATGCTGTCGCTCGTGCCGCCGGGCATCTCGCTGGCCGAGGCCGCGGCGCTGCCCACGGCCGGCACCACTGCCTATGGCGGCCTCGTCGACGCCGGCGGCCTGCAGGCCGGGCAGACGGTGCTGATCCACGGCGGGGCCGGCGGCGTGGGCACGATCGCCCTCCAGATCGCCAAGGCGTTCGGCGCTCGCGTGGCCGTCACCTGCTCGGCGGCGAATGCCGACCACGTGCGCTCGCTCGGTGCCGACCTCGCGATCGACTATCGCGCCGGCGACGTGCCGCGCGCGCTGCGCGACTGGGCGCCGCACGGCGTGGACCTCGCGCTCGATGCCGTCGGCCAGGACACGCTGCTGCCCTCGGCCGCCGCCGTCGTGCGGCCCGGTGGCACCTATGTGGAGATCGAGACGCTCATCTCGCGCGCGACCGAGGCGCAGGTCGCCGAAGCGGCGCGGCACGGCGTGCGCCTCGTCTCGAACATGATCGCCGTGTCGCGGCTGGCCGAGCACCTGGCCGCCCTCGCAAGCCTGCTCGCGCAGGGCCGGGTGCGCATGCCCACGCTGCAGCGCCTCCCGCTGGCCGACGCGGCGCTCGCGCACGCGCGCATCGCGTCCGGGCGCCAGCGCGGCAAGCTCGTGCTCGATGTCGCGGGGGACATGGCATGACCACGCTGTACGTCGTCGACGAGCTCGTCGCACGGCCGGGCGATGCGCAGGCCCTGTTGCAGGACTATCTCGAGCGATACGCGCCGGGCGCGCGCGCACGCGGGATGGCGCTCGATCGCGTGCTGGTGAGTCCGCCGCTGTGGCTGGCGAACGGCTCCAACACGCTGACCATCACGTGGTCGTTGGCCGGCGTGGCGCAGTGGTGGCAGATGCGCGCGCTGGCCGGCGCCGATGCCGCGGTCGCGGCGTGGTGGGCAGAAATGGACGAGCGCGTCGTGAGCCGCCAGCGCCACTTCATGGCAGCACACGAGGACCTGGAGGCACCGATCGATGTTTAGGCTCACCCGACTCGTGCACTTCACCGCCGAGGCGTCGCCCGCCGAGCGCGCCGCGGTCGCTGCGTCGCTGCAGCGCATCAGCGAGCACCTGCTCGTCGCGCCCACGCTGCCCGGCGTGCACAACGGCGGCGACCTGATCGCGCAGTTCCGCTTCGCCGACGAAGCGCACTGGAAGGCCACAGAGCCCCGCCTCGCCGCGGTACTCGACGGCCCGAGCGTCGCGCATGTCGACAGCGTGTTCCATGCGGCCGGCTCGGCCGAGGCGAAGGCGCCGCGGCTCGAAGGCGGCGTTTATCGTGCGCTGTTCCTGTCGATCGACAGCGGTACGGAGCCGGGCGTCGTCGAGCGCTTCGAGGCGGAGATGCGCGCGATGCCGCGCTACATCGCGCCGATCGCGAATTGCCGGCTCGGCCGCGTCATGCATGCCGGCGGCGCGCGGCGCTGGACCCACGTGTGGGAGCAGGAGTACGCGAGCCTGGCGGACCTCACCGGTCCCTACATGACACACCCCTACCACTGGGCGTGGGTCGACCGCTGGTTCGATGCCGAGTGCCCGCAGCGCATCGTCGATCCGCTGCTGTGCCACAGCTTCTGCGCGCTGCGGCGCAGCGTCCTCGCCTGAGGGCCGCGCTCAGGCGTTCGGCCGCGCCGCCTTGGGCATGCCCAGCGCCCGCTCGGCGATCAGGTTCAGCTGGATCTCGTTGCTGCCGGCATAGAGGGTGTCGGAGCGCGCGAACAGCGCGGCTTGCTGCAGCCGCGTGCGCGCTTCATCGCCGCTGCGCACATCGCCGTCGACACCCAGCACATCGAGCGCCAGCTTGCCGAGGTCGCGGTGCCAGTTCGACCAGTAGTGCTTGTAGATCATCGCCTCGGGGCGCAGGCGGCCGTCCTGCGGCCCCGAGAGCATGCGCAGCGCGTTGTAGCGCATCACGCGCAGCCCGGCCCAGGCCTGTGCGATGCGGTCGCGCAGCGCCGGGTCGCGCGCCGCGCCGTTGCGCTTGGCGGCCTCGATCACCCGTTCGAGCTCGTGCGCGAAGTGCATCTGCTGCCCGAGCGTGGACACGCCGCGTTCGAAGCCGAGCAACGCCATGGCGACCGCCCAACCCTCGCCGGGCCGGCCAACGACGTGCTGCGCTGCGGCGCGCGCACCGTCGAAGAACACTTCGTTGAACTCGGTGCCCCCGGTGAGTTGGCGAATCGGGCGGATCTCGATGCCCGGTTGCGCCAGCGGCACGAGAAGGAAGCTCAGGCCCCGATGGCCGCGCGATCCTGCCTCGCTGCGCGCGAGCACGAAGATCCAGTCCGACTCGCGTGCCCACGAGGTCCAGACCTTCTGGCCGTGGAGGATCCAGTCGCCGCTGGCCGCGTCGCGCTGCGCGCGCGTCTGCACGTTGGCGAGGTCGGAGCCTGCACTCGGCTCGGAGAAACCCTGGCACCAGTACTCGGTGCCACTCGCGATGCCGGGCAGAAAGCGCTGGCGTTGTTCCTCGCTGCCGAGCGCCAGCAGCGTCGGCCCGAGCAGCCCTTCGCCGATGTGGCCGATGCGCCCCGGCCCGCCGGCTCGCGCGTACTCCTCGTGAAAGATCACCTGGCGCTCGATGGACAGCGCGCGGCCGCCCCAGGCTTCGGGCCAGCCGACGCAGGTCCAGCGGCCGGCGGCGAGCTCGCGCTCCCAGTCCTTGCGCAGCTCGGGGTGTGCCTCGTCGTCGCCGGAGCCGCCCCGGTGCTTGAGCACCGCGAAGCGCCCGTTCAGGTGCTCGGCAATCCACAGCGCCACCTCGGCGCGGAAGGCCTCGTCGTCGGGGGTGAAGGCGAGTTGCATGGGAAGAGTCAGTCGAGCAGCGCGCGGGCGATGCGCTCGCGCCACTGCGTCGCGCTGCCGAGCCAGTGGCCGCCGGCCTGCGCGCGCTTGAAGTACAGGTGCGGGTCGTATTCCCAGGTGAAGCCGACGCCGCCGTGCAGCTGGATCGCCTCCTGCGCGCAGAAGAAGAAGGCCTCGCTGGCCTGCGCCTTCGCCGCGCCGGCCTCCATCAGCAGCTCAAGCGTCGCCTGCGCCGCGGTGGCCAGCGCCGCCGCGCCGTAGACCGCCGATCGCGTGGCTTCGATGCGCACCATCATCTCGGCGCAGCGATGCTTGACGGCCTGGAAGGCGGCGATCGGCTGGCCGAACTGCGTGCGCTCGGCCACGTAGGCGAGCGTCAGGTCCAGGCATTGCTGTGCGCCACCGAGCTGTTCGGCCGCCAGCAGCAGCGCGGCCAGGGCGCTGGTGCGTTCGAGGGCGTCGTGCATGTCAGCGCCAACGTCGACGCGGTCGAGCGGCTGCAGCTGCACGCCGCGCAGCTCGAGCGTCGCGAGGCGGCGCGTCTCGTCCCAGGTCTGCAGCGGCGCACGGGTCACGCCGCCTTGGGCCCCAGCCACGGCGAACAGGCCGATCTCATCGGCCTCGGCAACGCGGGC
>VBDL01000564.1 GCA_005884255.1 Betaproteobacteria bacterium
CGCCGCGTCGCGCAGATGAAGGCCGAGGGCGTGAGCTTCCGCACCAACGTGCTCGTCGGCCACCTGAGCGAAGGCAGCAAGGTCACCAACGACGCGAAGGAAATCGTCAGCCCCGACCAGCTCAGGCGCGAGTTCGACGCGGTGGTGCTGGCCGGCGGCGCCGAGCAAAGCCGCGACCTGCCCGTGCCCGGCCGCGAGCTCGATGGCGTGCACTTCGCGATGGAGTTCCTGCCGCAGCAGAACAAGGTCAACGCCGGCGACAAGCTCAAGGGCCAGTTGCGCGCCGACGGCAAGCATGTGATCGTGATCGGCGGCGGCGACACCGGCAGCGACTGCGTGGGCACCAGCAACCGCCATGGCGCGGCCAGCGTCACGCAGTTCGAGCTGCTGCCGCAACCGCCGGAGCAGGAGGACAAGCCGCTCACGTGGCCGTACTGGCCGATCAAGCTGCGCAGCTCGTCGAGCCACGAGGAAGGCTGCACGCGCGAGTTCGCCATCGCCACCAAGGAGTTCCTCGGCGAAAAGGGCAAGGTCACCGGCCTGAAGACGGTGCGCGTGGAATGGGTCAATGGCAAGATGGTCGAGGTCCCGGGCAGCGAGCAGACGCTGAAGGCCGATCTCGTGCTGCTGGCGATGGGCTTCGTCAGCCCGGTGGCTTCGATCCTCGAGGCCTTCGGTGTCGACAAGGATGTGCGCGGCAACGTGCGCGCCAGCACCGATGCGACCGGCGGCTACAAGACCAGCGCGGACAAGGTGTTCGCCGCGGGCGATATGCGCCGCGGGCAATCGCTCGTCGTGTGGGCGATCCGCGAAGGCCGACAGGCCGCACGCGCGGTCGACGAATACCTGACGGGGCGCAGCGACCTGCCTCGATGACAGCCTCCGGCCGCGGAGTACCGCGGCCACCTCCCGAGGAGGCGCGACCTTGCTTGGGGCGGCCCGGCGCGGCGGTCGCGAAGGCGGGGGGTCGGGGAATCCCTTATGCTTGCGGGTCGCCCATTCCAACTCGCCGGATATGACCGGTGCCCCCAGGTTTGAAATCCGACGCCCTGATCGAGATCGACCACGTCACCTTCGGCTATGACGCGAGCCGCACGATTCTCAATGATGTGAGTCTGCGCTTCGCGCGCGGCAAGGTCACGGCCATCCTTGGTGGATCGGGCTGCGGCAAGACCACCTTGCTGCGCCTGATCGGCGGGGTGCACGCGCCGAACCAGGGGCGCATCGTGTTCGACGGCGAAGAGATCGACGCGCGCAACAAGGAGCAGCTTTTTCGGCTGCGCCGGCGCTTGGGCATGCTGTTCCAGTTCGGCGCCTTGTTCACCGACCTGTCGGTGTTCGACAACGTCGCCTTCCCGCTGCGCGAGCACAGCTCGTTGAGCGAGGAGATGATCCGCGACATCGTGCTGATGAAGCTCAACGCGGTGGGCCTGCGCGGCGCGGCGCGGCTGCGCATCTCCGAGGTCTCGGGCGGCATGGCGCGGCGCATCGCGCTGGCGCGAGCGATCGCGCTGGACCCCGAGCTGATCATGTACGACGAGCCCTTCGCCGGCCTCGATCCGATCTCGATGGGCGTGGCCGCGAACCTGATCCGCAAGCTCAACGACACCACCGGCTCTACCTCGCTGATCGTTTCGCACGACGTGCAGGAGTGCTTCATGATCTGCGACTACGCCTACCTGATGTCGGCGGGCCGCATCGTGGCGCATGGCAAGCCGGACGAGCTGAATGCCTCCGACAACGCCGAAGTGCGGCAGTTCATCCGCGGCGAGCCCGATGGGCCGGTGCCCTTCCACTATCCCGCGCCGTCGCTGGAGCGGGATCTCGGTGTGAGGATCGGCGCATGATTGAGTTGCTCGCCGTGTTCGGCCGCTTCGCGCTGCGCGTTCTGCGCTCGTTCGGCCACTCCGCTTTCTTCTTCCTCGACCTGCTGCGCCACACGCCAGCGGCGCTGCGCCGCTTCTCGCTGGTGGTTGCGCAGATCCACGCGATCGGCAACCTGTCGCTGCTGATCATCATTGCGTCCGGCACCGCGGTCGGCTTCGTGCTCGCGCTGCAGCTTTACTACCTCTCGCTGGTGCGCGAGCTCGGCCCGGTGGTCGCCGCACTGCTCTTCGCCGGCCGCGCCGGTACCTCGCTGACTGCCGAGATCGGACTGATGAAGGCGGGCGAGCAGCTCGCCGCGATGGAGCTGATGGCCATCGACCCGAAGAGCCGCGTGCTCGCGCCGCGCTTTCTCGGCGGCATCGTCGCCATGCCCATCCTCGCGGTCCTCTTCTCGACGGTGGGTATCCTTGGCGCCTATGTCGTCGCCGTGAAGCTGATCGGCGTGGACGAGGGCAACTTCTGGTCGATCATGCAGTCGCGCGTGGACGTGTGGCGCGACGTCGGCAATGGCATCGTGAAGAGCGCGGGGTCGCGCTGTACCAAGGCTACGAGACCGAGGCAACGCCCGAAGGCGTGGCCAATGCGACCACGCGCACCGTGGTCATCGCGTCGCTGGCCGTGCTGGCCATGGATTTCGTTCTCACGGCGTTGATGTTCTCGACGCCCTGACCATCAAGGTAGACACACAATGAACAAGAGAGGCATCGAAGCGCTCGTCGGCCTGTTCGTCCTGCTCGGACTGGCCGGTCTGCTGTTCCTCGCGCTGAAGGCGGCCAACCTCACCAACGTCGGCGCGCACGAAAGCTATACCGTGCGTGCCAAGTTCGACAACATCGGCGGATTGAAGGCGCGCGCCCCGGTGCGCAGCGCCGGTGTGACAGTGGGCCGCGTGACCAGCATTTCGCTGGATCCGAAGACTTACCAGGGCGTGGTCACGCTCGACATCGACAAGCGCTTCGAATTTCCCGCCGACTCGTCGGCGAAGATTCTCACGTCCGGCCTGCTCGGCGACCAGTACCTGGGCATCGAGGCGGGTGCGTCGGACAAGAACCTCGCCGCCGGCGACACCATCAAGCAGACACAGTCGGCCGTGGTGCTGGAGAACCTGATCGGCCAGTTCCTCTTCAACAAGGCGGCCGAGGCGGGTACCGATGGCGGTGGGGCGAAGAAATGAGGTTGACCTCGGTCAGCGCGCTGCTTGCCGTGTCGCTGCTGGCGGGCTGTGCCACGATCACAGGCGAAGGCGCGAAGAAGCAGGGCCCCGGCCAGAAGCTCGACCCGTGGGAGAACTGGAACCGCAAGGTCTTCTCCTTCAACGAGGACCTGGACAAGCACGTGCTCGTCCCCGTGGCCACGGGCTACCAGAAGGTGGTGCCGGAGTTCGTGCGCGTCGGCGTCGACCACTTCCTCACCAACGCGGCCGATGGCTGGTCGGCGGTGAACCACCTGCTGCAGGGCAAGTGGCAGTCCGGCTTCGAGATGACGGTGCGCTTCACCACCAACACAGTGCTCGGCTTCGGCGGCGTGCTCGACATCGCCAGCGAGGCCGGCCTCGAATCGCAGCCCGAAGACCTCGGTCAGACGCTGGGTGTTTGGGGCTTTGGCGCGGGCGCCTACATCGTGTGGCCGCTGTTCGGTCCCTCGTCGGTGCGCGACTCCGCCGGCCTGCCGCTCGACCTGATGGCGTCGCCGGCCACCGTGATCAACGACGGCGCGACCAAGGTCGAGATCACGACGCTGCAGCTCGTCAACAAGCGCGCGAACCTGCTCGGTGCGAGCCGCGTGCTCGACGACATCGCGCTCGACAAGTACAGCTTCGTGCGCGATGCGTACCTGGCACGGCGCCGCAGCCTGGTCTACGACGGCAATCCGCCGGAGCCGAAGACCGACGATGAGGACAAGGAAGCACCGGCAGCGCCTGCGGCGCCCGCAAGTGCGGCAAGTGCAGCCAGCGGTCCCGCGAAGTGAAGGATTGAAACCAAGTGCGTGGCCGTGAACCGGCCACGGTCGGTGCGCGTTAATCTGCACTGAGCGCGGGCTGACTTTGCTGGCCCTGCGCGATCTGAAAGGACTCTCAAGATGTTCATCAAACGCATTCTTCTTCCGCTGCTCGCCGTGCTCGGCTTCGTCAGCAGCGGCGTAGCACTGGCGCAGCAGGCGCCCGATGCGCTGATCAAGCAAGTGTCCGACGAGGTGATCGAGACGCTGAAGAGCGACAAGGCCATCCAGTCGGGCAATGTGCAGAAGATCTTCGCGCTGGTCGACGCCAAGGTCATGCCGCACGTCAACTTCCAGCGCATGACGGCGGCCTGCGTCGGCCGCTACTGGCGCACCGCGACGCCGGAACAGCAAAAGCGCCTGCAGGACGAATTCAAGACGCTGCTGATCCGCACCTATGCCGGCGCGCTGACGCAAGTGCGTGACCAGAGCGTGCAGCTCAAGCCGATGCGCTCCAGCCCCGAAGACACCGAGGTGATCGTGCGCACCGAAGTGCGTGGCGGACGCGGCGACCCGATCCAGCTCGACTACCGGCTGGAAAAGAGCGGCAATGACTGGAGGATCTACGACGTCAACGTGCTCGGCGTGTGGCTCGTGGAGCAGTACCGCAACAGCTTCGCGCAGGAGATCGGCGCCAACGGCGTCGATGGACTCATCGCCAAGCTGGCCGAGAAGAACAAGGCTTCGACCAACGCCGGCGGCACCAAGAGCTGATCGGAACGACCATGCTGCTGTTGCCCGCCTCGGTCACCTTGCGCGAAGCGCGCGAGACGCTGCGCATGCTGACGCAAACGCTGCAGCGCGACAGCGCTGCGGAGGCGAGCGTCGACGCGTCGGGCCTGCAGCAGTTCGACTCCTCCGCGCTCGCCGTGCTGCTCGACGCCGGCGCAGCTCGGCGAGCTGGCGCGCTTGTATGGCGTCGACCGCCTGCTAGCTCTGTAATCCGTAGGGTGGCTTCAGCCCACGAGCGCACGTGGGCTGAAGCCCACCCTATGGGGTCTGCGCATAGCGTTTCGCGCGCAGGTTCTTCTTGATCTCCTGCAGCATCGGGCGCAGCTCGCCGGGCAGGCGCAGCGCCACCCCGGTGGTCAGGATGTCGATGATCATCAGGTGCAGCAGCCGCGACACCATCGGGCTGTAGCGGTCGTAGTCTTCCGGGTGGTCGGCCGCCAGCAGGATCTGATGGCTGCCGCCGCTGGCCAGCTGTGCCAGCGGAGAGCCGCTGCAGGTGATGACGATCACCGTTGCGCCCTTCTTGCGCGCGATGTCGGCGGCGTCGAGCAAGTCGCGGCTGCGGCCGGAGTTCGAAATGATCACCGCGCAGTCGCCTGGCTGCAGCATCGTTGCGCTCATCACCTGCACGTGGCCGTCGCTCAACGCGACCGCGACGATACCTGAGTTGCCCACGCCGTAGAACTCGATGCGCCGGCCGCGCCGGCAAGCGCCGGCCAGCGCCTCGATGGCGCGCTCGAAAGCATGGCTCGCGGCGTCGTTGCGGTACTTCAGCAGCGCGCTGACCGCGTTGTCGACGACCTTGACGATGATGTCGCCCGGCTTGTCGTCCTCGTCGACCGCGCGGTGCACGAAGGGCACACCTTCGTTGACGGTGCCGGCGAGCTTCAACTTGAAGTCGGCCAGACCGTCGTAGCCGACGCTGCGGCAAAAGCGCACGACGGTGGGCTTGCTCACGTGCGCGCGCTCGGCCAGCTCGCTGACCGGCAGGCTCGCAAAGCTGCGTGCATCGGCGACCACGAGCTTCGCCACGCGCTGCTCGGCCGGCGGCAACGCCGGAATCGACGCACGAACGCGCTCGATCATGCTCATCTGGTCTCCTCCGTCCTGCGGACTACTCTTCTTCGGCCCACGCGTAGCCGTCGCGCGCCACCAGTGCGCTGGCCGCGGGCGGGCCCCAGCTGCCGGCGGCATAGGGGCGTGGGCCGCTGGTGTCGCTCGCCCAGGCATCCAGCACGGGCTCGACCCATTTCCACGCCTGCTCCTGCTCGTCGCTGCGCACGAACAGGTTCAGCCGACCGGCGATCGCATCGAGCAGCAGGCGCTCGTAGGCGCCCACGCGCTCGCTGGGGAAGGCCTTGTCGAAATCGAGGTCCAGCGACACCGGCGCGAGCAGCTCGCCGTGGCCGGCGCCGACCACGCTGCCCTTGGCCGCGAGCAGCCGCAGCTCGAGTCCATCCTCCGGCTGCAGCTTGATCAGCAGCTGGTTCGCGCGGCTTGCGCCGGGGAAGATCGGGTGCGGCACCGGGCGGAAATTGACGACGATCTGCGCGTCGCGCGCGGCCAGACGCTTGCCGGTGCGCAGGTAGAAGGGCACTCCGGCCCAGCGCCAGTTCTGCACCTCGGTGCGCAGCGCGACGAAGGTCTCGCAGGTGCTGCCGCGCGGTACCTTCTGCTCGTCGAGGTAGCCCGGCACCGCGCGGCCATCGACGTTGCCGCTGCGGTACTGGCCGCGAACCACGTCGCGCCCCACGCTCTCCCATGTGAACGGCTTGAGCGACTTCAGCACCTTCAGCTTCTCATCGCGGATCGCATCCGCATCGCCGGTGGACGGCGGCTCCATCGCGATCATCGTCAGCAGCTGCAGCGCATGGTTCTGCACCATGTCGCGCAGCGCGCCGGTGCGGTCGTAGAAGTCGCCACGCGTGCCGACGCCGAGCGATTCGGCA
>VBDL01000565.1 GCA_005884255.1 Betaproteobacteria bacterium
GATGGACGATCTCTACACCTCCGGCGAGGACCCGCTGCTGCTCGCGCTGGCCGCGCATCCCAACGTGGAGATTCGCCTCTTCAACCCCTTCGTCGTGGCGCGTGGCCTCGGTATCCCCGGGCGCTACGCGATGGCGCTCAATGAGTTCGGCCGCCTCAATCACCGCATGCACAACAAGCTGTTCATCGCCGACGGCGCGATGGCGGTGGCCGGCGGGCGCAATATCGCCGACGAGTACTTCATGCGCCATGCGCAGGAGAACTTCGTCGACCTCGACACCTTCATCACCGGCGCGCTCGTGCCGCAGCTGCAGACTCTGTTCGACCAGTACTGGAACAGCCCCTTCGTCTACCCGCTGTACGCAATCACCCGCTCGGCCGCGCCGCGCGAGGAATTGCAACAGCAGTTCGAGGCCATGACCGGGCCGGAAAGCACGCCGGAGCCTCAGGCTCCGCCGGCGAATGACGTGCTCGGCTACGGGCCGATTGCCGAGGATCTGGATGCCGGGCAGCTCGGCCTGATCTGGGGCACGGCCATCGCCTATGCCGACCCGCCGGACCGCGTCACCGGCATGAGCAAGAGCTACGGCCTCGTGCCGCTGGAAGACGTGGACAGCGTGCGTTACAACGTGCTGGAGCAGATGCGCAGCGCGAAGAGCGAGGTCGTGATGACCACGCCCTACCTGATTCCCGGCGAGAAGGGCCTGCTGGTGATGCAGGTGGCCACGCTGCGCGGCGTGAAGTTCAAGGTGCTGACCAACTCGCTGGCCGCCACCGACGAGCCGCTGGTGCACATCGGCTACACGCGCGACCGCATCGAGATGCTCAAGCTCGGCGTCGAGGTCTACGAGCTGAGCCCCACGCGCGTGACGCGCAACTGGAAGCTCGGCATGTTCGGCACCTCGCACGGCCGGCTGCACGCGAAAACGGCGGTGATCGACCGCAAGACCATCTTCATCGGCTCGATGAACTTCGACCCGCGCTCTGAGAAGCACAACACCGAGATGGGCATCATCATCCAGAGCCCGCAACTGGCGAAAGAAGTGCTGCGCCTGATGGACCTGGACAAGCTCCAGGCCTCCTACCGCGTGCTGCTGGCCGAGGATGGCCAGACACTGAACTGGCTCACCTTCGACGAGGACGGCGAGACCATCCTCGACAAGGAGCCCGACGTCGGCTTCTGGAAGAAGCTGTGGCTGAAGATCCTGGCGCCGCTGGCGCCGGTGGAGTTGTTGTAACGCGCTGGTGGGCTGAAGCCCACCCTACGAATCCGCTGTAGGGTGGGCTTCAGCCCACCACTACCTCACAGCAGGCCACGTTCTTCCGTGTGCGAGGGCAGATCGATGCGCGGCTGCGGCTTCCAGCCCTTCTTGCGGTGCTCGGCCACCACGTTGGTGTAGATGCCGCCGCGCACGTACCACTTCGCCGCGATGCGGATGAAGCGCGGGTCGGTGGCCTTCACGATGTCGTCGAGGATGGTGTTGGTCACCTTCTCGTGGAACGCGCCTTCGTTGCGATAGCTCCAGAAATACATCTTCAGGCTCTTGAGCTCCACGCACAGCTCGTCGGCAATCATGTCGATCGTGAAGTGCGCGAAGTCGGGCTGGCCGGTCAGCGGGCAGTGGCAGGTGAATTCGGGCACCTGGAACTGGATCACGTAGTCGCGCTCGGGCGCCGGGTTGGGGAACACATGCAGTTCCTTGCTCGGCGCGCTGGGCGGGTTCGGCGGCATAGGCCGCTGCTTCGGGGCGGCTTTGGCGGCGGGTTTGGACTTGGCCATAGGGGGTCTGAGAGCTCTTGAAACGCCTGTTCGGGAGGGGGGCGATGGTATCATCCGCGCCACTCCGCGCTCTGACAGCGACGGAGTTTTCCCCGTGAAATCAAGGACTTAGCCGATCCCCATGCGTCTGAATTCGATCAAGCTCTCCGGCTTCAAGTCCTTCGCCGAACCCACCACCTTCCAGCTTCCCGGCCAGCTCGTCGGCGTCGTCGGGCCCAACGGCTGCGGCAAGTCCAACATCATGGACGCGGTGCGCTGGGTGCTCGGCGAGAGCAAGGCCAGCGAACTGCGCGGCGAGTCGATGCAGGACGTGATCTTCAACGGCTCAGGTCTTCGCAAGCCGGCGAGCCGTTCCAGCGTCGAGCTGGTGTTCGACAACGCCGATGCGCGCGCCGGCGGCCAGTGGAACCAGTTCACCGAGATCGCCGTCAAGCGCGTGCTGACGCGCGACGGCACCTCCAGCTACTACATCAACAACCAGCCGGCGTGTTCCTCGGCACCGGCCTCGGGCCGCGTGCCTACGCCATCATCGGCCAGGGCACGATCAGCCGCATCATCGAATCCAAGCCCGAGGA
Source organism: Betaproteobacteria bacterium (assembly GCA_005884255.1). GTDB lineage: Bacteria > Pseudomonadota > Gammaproteobacteria > Burkholderiales > Burkholderiaceae_C > VBDL01. Next base: position 2,355 of record VBDL01000565.1, read on the forward strand.
ACTGCGCATGTTCCTCGAGGAAGCGGCCGGCGTGTCCAAGTACAAGGAGCGCCGCCGCGAGACCGAGAACCGGTTGAAGGACACGCGCGAGAACCTCACGCGCGTCGATGACATCCTGCGCGAGCTGAACAGTAACCTCGACAAGCTGGAGAAGCAGGCCGAGGTCGCCGCGCAATACCGCTCGCTGCAGGACGCGGGCACGCTGAAGCTGCACCAGCTGTG
>VBDL01000566.1 GCA_005884255.1 Betaproteobacteria bacterium
GACTTTTCTTCTGACGCGGCGCGGCGCCGACGAAGGCGAGCGCAGCGTCGACCACCGCTTGCGTCACGGTGGAAGTCGGGTCCTCGCGGAAGCTGGCGTGCAGTGACAGCGGCGCCAGCGATTCATCGCAGCGCAACGCGCGGATCGGCTGCCGCTGCGCAAGCCGTTGCACCGCTGACAGCGGCAAGGTGGCGACGCCGAATCCGCCTTCGACGAGCTGCACCATCGCCGAGATCGATGAGATGGTGTGCACCCGCGGCAGCTCCACGCCCTTGCGGCGAAACAGGTCCAGCAGGGCGACGTGCGGCTGCGAGCCGCGCTGGAAGGTGAGCAGATCGAAGCGCGCCAGCTCGGGCAGCGTGTAGCGGCGCTTCGCATGCAGCACCGCGTGGCCGACGAACACCATCTC
>VBDL01000567.1 GCA_005884255.1 Betaproteobacteria bacterium
GCGTGCCGCGGCGCACCTGCTCGATGAGCACCGGCGTCGGCTCCACCGTCAGCGCGAGCTCGAACTCGGGGTTGCTCGCGCGCAGCTGCTGCACCCACTCGGTGAGCCACGAATGCACCACCGACTCGATGGCACCGATGCGCATTGCCACCGCTTGCGGCGCCCCGCCGCCCATCTCGGCCTTGATCTGCCGCTGCATCTCCAAGAGCCGCTGCGCGGAGGCCGCGAAGCGCGTGCCGGCCACGGTGAGGCGGAAGCTCTTGTCGCGCCGGTCGAGCAGCAGCACGCCGAGCTCTTCCTCCAGCGCCGCGATGCGGCTGGACAGCGCCGACTGCGTGATGAACAGCTTCTCGGCCGCGCGCGTGACGCTCTTCAGCGATGAAGCCCAGTAGAAGGCTTCGACGAAACGCAGATTCATGCGGCGCGATTCTCGCCCGGCGCAAACATCCCGCGCAGCGCCGGCGCATGCGCCAGCCAGCGCAGCTCGAAGCCGGTGGCCCGATAGATCGCGGCGGCGTGCGGCGGCATGTTGGTGCATTCGAGCACCACGCTGCGCAGCTCGGGCGCTCGCGCGCGCAGCGCCAGCGCGGCGTCGACCAATTCCGCGCCGGCCCGCGTCACGTCCATCTGCTCGCGGTCCTCGAGGATGCAGCGCGCGAACTCACCCTCGGGGTCGACGCCCTGCACCAGCACGTCGGCCAAGCGGGATTCAGGCACGCCGGCGCTGCGCAGGTGGGCGTCCCCGAGCTGCGCGGCAGAGATGGTGAGCACACCCACGCGCGGCTCGCGGGCCAGGAGATCGGGCAGCTGCAGCAGCGACGAGCTGGCCAGCGGCACCGGCACCGCCGCCTGCAGCTCGCGCTGCAGCAGCACGAGAAAGCCGCAACTGGTGGTCAGCGCTGTGGCGCCCTGAGCCACCAGCGCCTGTGCGGCGGCGATGAAGTGCTGCGCCAGGCCGCTCTCGCGCAGGCTCTGCGCCGACGTCACCACCCGAGCCGCGTGCGCCCCGCGCACGCGATGAAGCAGCGCCGGCACGGCAAAGCTCTGCACGCACCCGACATCCCCCGGCAGCCGCGGGAAGCGCGTGTCGAGCATCAGCACGCCTAGACAAGGCCGCGCCGCCGGCGGCTGGCCCATTGCGTGCTTGAGTGTCGGACTTGCCCTCATAGATCGCGCCTCTGGAGCCGCTATTCTCAGGGTCTTCGAGATTCGACGGACGAAGAACATGCTCAGACGCTCTCTCCTCGCCGCGGCCGCGCTGACGATGGCCGGCGCGGCCTTCGCACAAGCCAAGTGGGACCTGCCGGCCGCCTACCCGGCGACCAACTTTCACACCGAGAACCTGCAGCAGTTCGCTGCCGATGTCGACAAGCTCAGTGGCGGCAAGCTGAAGATCACCGTGCACGCCAACGCGTCGCTGTTCAAGGCCAATGAGATCAAGCGCGCGGTGCAAGGCGGCCAGGCGCAGGCCGGCGAGATCCTGATGGCCAACTTCGCCAACGAGGCGCCGGTGTACGCGCTGGACGGCATCCCCTTCCTCGCCAGCAGCTACGGCGAGGCGAAGGTCCTCTACGACGTGCAGCGCCCGGCGCTGGACAAGCTGCTGGCCGGCCAGGGCATGAAGCTGCTGTACAGCGTGCCGTGGCCGCCGCAGGGCATCTACACGAAGAAGCCGATCAACTCGGTCGCCGACATGCGCGGCATCAAGTGGCGCGCCTACAGCCCGGCCACCGCGAAGATCGCCGAGCTCATCGGCGCTCAGCCGGNNNNATCCAGGCCGCCGAGCTGACGCAGGCGCTGGCCACCGGGACGGTGGAGAGCTACATGTCCTCGGGCTCCACCGGCTACGACAGCAAGACCTACGAGCACATCAAGAACTGGTACGACACGCAGGCCTGGCTGCCGAAGAACGCGGTGATCGTCAACAAGCGTGCCTTCGACGCGCTCGACAAGCCGACGCAGGACGCAGTGCTGAAGGCCGCCGCCGAGGCCGAAACCCGTGGCTGGAAGCTCAGCCAGGAGAAGAACGAGTGGTACAAGAAGGCGCTGGCCGAGAAGGGCATGACGATTCATCGCCCGCACGCCAAGCTCAAGGCCGACCTGGAGCAGGTGGGCGGCATCATGCTGGCGGAGTGGGAGAAGACCGCGGGGCCGGAAGGCCAGGCGCTGGTGGCCGAGTACAAGGCCCGGCAAGCCAAGGCGCCGAAGCAGTGATTCGCCATTCGCTGAACGCGCTGTACGGCGGCTGCGCGGCGCTGGCCGCGCTGGCCATGATCGCGCTGCTGGTCGCGGTCCTGCTGTCGATCACAGGCCGCCAGCTCGGCTTCAACGTGCCCGGCATCGACAGCTACGCCGGCTTCCTGCTCGCCGCCAGCGGCTTCCTGTCGCTGGCGCACACCTTGAAGCGTGGCGAGCACATCCGCGTGACGCTGCTGCTCAATGCACTGCACGCCAAGCCCAAGCGCGGGCTCGAGCTGTGGACGCTGGTGGCCGGCGTCCTGCTGTCGGGCCTCTTCGCCTTCTACGCCGCCAAGCTCGCCTGGCAGTCGAACGAGTTCAACGACGTGTCCACCGGCAACGACGCCACGCCACTGTGGATCCCGCAGTTGTCGATGGCGCTCGGCGCTGCGGTGCTGCTGATCGCGATGCTCGATGAGCTGGTGCTCGAGCTGCGCGGGAAGCGCGTGCTGCCGCTGTCGGAAGAGGCGACCCGAAATGAGTGACCTCACCGTCACAGCGCTGCTCATCGCGGCCCTCTTCTTGATCCTCGCCAGCGGCGTGTGGATCGGGCTGACGCTCTCGGGCGTCGCGTGGATCGGCATGCAGCTCTTCAGTGCGCGCCCGGCCGGCGACGCGATGGCGCTCACCATCTGGGGCTCGGCGTCGAGCTGGACGCTCACCGCCCTGCCCCTCTTCATCTGGATGGGCGAGATCCTCTTTCGCACGCGCCTGTCGCAGGACATGTTCAAGGGCCTGGCGCCGTGGATGCAGTGGCTGCCTGGCCGGCTGCTGCATGTGAACGTGATCGGCTGCGCGATCTTCGCCGCGGTGTCCGGCTCGTCGGCCGCCACCTGCGCGACGATCGGCAAGATGTCGCTGCCCGAGCTGGCGCGCCGCGGCTACCCGCACGAGATGAGCATCGGCTCGCTGGCCGGCGCGGGCACGCTGGGCCTCTTGATCCCGCCGTCGATCATCATGATCGTCTACGGCGTCACCGCCGACGTGTCGATCGCCGAGCTGTTCATCGCCGGCATCATCCCCGGCATCCTGCTGGCGCTGCTGTTCTCCGGCTACATCCTGCTGTGGGCCTGGCGCAACCCGGGCCTGGTGCCGCCGCGCGACCCGGCGCTGCCGCTGGCGGCCAAGCTGCGCGAATCGCGCAGCCTGATCCCGGTGGTGCTGCTGATCGCCGCGGTGCTCGGCTCGATCTACAGCGGCGTCGCCACCGCCACCGAAGCCGCGGCCATCGGCGTGGTGGGCGCGCTGATTCTCTCGGGCGTGCAAGGGTCGCTCAGCTGGGCCACCTTCCGCGAATCGCTGCTCGGCGGCACGCGGCTGTATTGCATGATCGCGCTGATCCTCGCCGGCGCGGCCTTCCTCACGCTCTCGATGGGCTACATCGGGCTGCCGCGCCATCTGGCCGAGTGGATCGGCTCGCTCGGCCTGACCAGGCTCGAGCTGATCGTCGCGCTGACCATCTTCTACGCCATCCTCGGCTGCTTCCTCGACGGCATCTCGATGGTCGTGTTGACGATGGGCGTGATCATGCCCACGGTGCAGGCGGCCGGCATCGACCCGCTGTGGTTCGGCAT
>VBDL01000576.1:0-6458 GCA_005884255.1 Betaproteobacteria bacterium
AAGGCGCGCTACGAGAAGCTCTTGTCCAGCGAGGCGATCGTCACGCTGATCACGGCGCTTGGCACCGGCATCGGCCCCGAGGACTTCAACGCCGACAAGCTGCGCTACCACCGCATCATCGTGATGACCGACGCCGACGTCGACGGCGCGCACATCCGCACCTTGCTGCTGACCTTCTTGTACCGCCAGATGCCGGTGCTGGTGGAGCGCGGCCACATCTACATCGCGCAACCGCCGCTGTACAAGGTCAAGCTCGGCAAGCATGAGCAATACCTGAAGGATGGCCACGAGCTCGACGCCTACCTGCTGAAGGTGGCGCTCGACGGCGCGCTGGTCGAGCCCGGCGCGGGCAAGCCCGCGATCAGCGGCAGCGCGCTGGAAGAGCTGGCGCGCCAGTACGTGCTCGCGAGCAACGTGATCGAGCGCCTGGCCAACTGGATGGACGTGGAAGCGCTGCGCGCGCTGGCCGACGGCCTGACGCTGGACCTCGACACCGCACCGCAGGCCGAGGCCAGCGCCGTCGCGCTGCAGAACGGGCTGCACGATGCGCAGGTGAGCGCCGAGTACGACGCGCGCACCGACAAGCACATCCTGCGCATCAGCCGCCGCCAGCACGGCAACATCAAGAGCAGCGTGATCACGCCGGACTTCGTGCACGGCGCCGACTACGAGGCCCTGAGCCGCGCCGGCATCACCTTCAAGGGCCTGCTGTCGGGCGACGCCATCGTCAAGCGCGGCGAAGGCGAGAAGCAGAAGGAAATGAAGGTCGGCGACTTCCGCGCCGCGATGGCCTGGCTGATGGCGCAGGCGGAGAACGCCGTGGGCCGCCAGCGCTACAAGGGCCTGGGCGAGATGAACCCCGAGCAGCTGTGGGAAACGACGATGGACCCGAACGTTCGCCGCCTGCTCAAGGTCCAGATCGATGACGCCATCGAGGCCGATCGCGTGTTCACGATGCTGATGGGCGACGAGGTCGAGCCGCGCCGCGATTTCATCGAGAGCAACGCGCTGCGCGCGGCGAACATCGACGTGTGAGGAAGGGTGCTGCCCTCGCGCCAGCAGATACGCGGGGTACGGCGCCCTAAAATCGAGGGCTACCCATGGCCAGCCCTTAGCTGCCGCGCCTCGACGATCCGAATTCCGATGTTGACGATTTCCAACCCCTTCGCTGCCCTTCTCGACCCTGTCGGCATCCTCAGCGCCTGCGCCCAGTCCGGCGCGCTCGATGCCCTGCCCGTCAGCGCCAAGCGCAGCGCAGATCGCACGAGTCCCAACGTCGCCGGTGAGCTGGCCGAGCACGACGCGGCCGTCGACGAAATCTACCGGCAGCTGATCGCGAAGGCCTCCAAGACGTCGCCCGCGAAGTCAAAGAAAATAGTGCGCGCCCAAGAGGCCTGAGCGCGGCGGCCCACCGCCTGAGCCCTCGCCGGTTCTCGGAGAGCGGTCAGGCCCGGTGCAGCAAATTCGGCGCGTCAGTAGGCCAGTCGCACAAACTCATGCACGCATCCAAGACCCCCTATGGGCGCGGCGCTCTCTAAGTCCTTGTCAGCGCTCACGCGCCAGAGCCCTACGTCCGCGGGGCTTACCTTGACGTTGAAACGAGTCGCGTCGCGCTCGGGGTCGGGCGGCAGCAGCGAGGTCAGCGTGCCGGACGGCAGGTGGCGCATTTGCTCGGCGTCGAGCTTGCCGATGAACTTCCAGCCGGAGGGCAGCTTGATGAAGGCGTATGCGGTGGGTGGGTCCACGTAGACGTCGTAATCCTTCACGGTGATGGCGCCGCTGTCCTGCGCATGGGCCGGCAGCGCGGCGAAGGTGGCAAAGGCCAGGGTAGCCGTGCAGACGGCGCGGATGGTGGAGTTGAACATCAAACGCCTTCAGAAATGATCTTGTGGCCCGAGTGTTCTGCCCTGTCGTTTCAACAGCGCTTCGCTGTGGCGCGGCCCGGGTTTCATTCGTTGTGCGGCGCACTATTGCGGTATGGCGGTATGCGAGCCGCTTCGCGCATCCGTACAAGAGGGACACCCTAGCCATCGAGGAGAGGGCCGGGTCTGTCCGATGTCGGTGCACTAAATTCGGCGCGGCGGTAGGCCAGTCGCATCAGCTTGTGCGCGGTCCCAACACGCGCTGTGGCGCGGTCCTCGCTAAGTCCTTGTCAGGACTCGCACGCCAGAGCAATTAATCCGGCGCCGTACGGATGATGAGAGTTGGCCCGCCACCGGTGACCGACCGCTCCCGCTGGACATGCGATGTTCGCTGTGCCAGTTCGTCACCGCGGTCCTGCCTGCTCCCGGAGCGGCGGCATCAGCAAGACAACGGGGCTGCGAACCTGGACGACCCCCGCGAGCCGCCTTTGCCAACAATCGAATCGCGTGCGCACGCTGTCAGACGCCCGCTGGATTTCGACAACGTCGTAGCCAAGTACGCTGTGCAGGTGCTTCCACGCGATGCGGCCATCGAAGCGGGGATCGCTTTCGTCGAGCATTGCGTAGATCGACATCGTCATGCCCGCGGGGCGCCGTTGGAGGATCTCAGGCCGCTTCGCGGCCGCGGCCATCTTGACCGTCGGTACGAAGGCGCAGAACTTGGACGGCGCGAAGAGCCCGCTCGCGTGGTCGTAGGCGAAGTAGCTCACGCGCCGCCGGCCCCACATCGCAGCCGAAGGCGGATGCAGGATCTCGGTATTCCACTGGCGAACGTTGACCGCCACGGAGAACGGGTTGTCCGCCTTATGGATGCGGTGGCTGCCATCGACGATGTCCGCGTCGCTCACCTGTAGCACGCGTTCGATCTCGGCACGGGCGTCGATGCCAGCTGCTCGGGCGATCGCCCCGGCGTTCAGGCGCTTGATCGTGGCAGCGTTGAGCTGAGGAAGCAGATCAACCTGGAAGGCAGCGATGCCGAAGCCGCGCATGAGCATCGCGGTGCCGGCCGCGAGCGCCAAGCGGCCGTGGGCAATGTGCCGGCTCGCCCATGGACACGAAGGCATCGCCGTCCCGGCCATCGCCTTCCAGAAACCGAGAGGTGCCGAACTTGGCGTGGTTCGCAACCGGGTCGGCCCGGCTCACCTCGAACTCGACCCAGACCCGGCGCGACGTAGCGGGCTGCTCGAGCATGACGTCAGCACGAGGCTCGAACCCAAGCCGCGCTGCAGCATCGATACCGACCAAAGGTGCCTCACGATGGCAGGTCCAACCGCGAGGGCAGTGCTCAGCGAACGCGTCCTGCAAATAGCCGGTAAGTGAGCCCATGCGGGAATATCAGGCGCCGGGATGCGCCCAAGCCCCAGGAGAGAGAGAGAGAGAGCCGCTCCTGCGCGCCGCGCGCGCGACACAGGAGCGGCCTCGACTCACGCGGCCTTCACCGCGATGCGATGCGTGTGCAAGGGCTCGCGCTTGGGCAGCTCGATGCGCAGCACGCCGTCGCGGTAGCTCGCGCTGGCCTTGTCGGCGTGCACTGACGCGGGCAGCTGCAGGGCGCGGCGGAAGCTGCCGTAGGAGCACTGCATCAGGCGGTAGCGCCCGCCGCGGCGCTCGCGTTCCAGGCGCTTGCGCCCTTCGATGACGAGCAGGTCGCCCTGCACCTCGATGTCGAGGTCCTCGCGCCGCATGCCCGGTGCTTCGACGCGCACGACGAGCTTGTCGTCGGCATCGAACATGTCGGCCGCGAGCAGGCCCCATTGGCTCGAGAAGGGCAGCTCGTCGTCATCGGCACTCGGCGCCCGCGGCTTGAAGCGCGTGAGCGCGCCGGCGGTGCGCTCGCGCAACTCGCGCCAGCCGTCCGACAAGGACTCCCAGGCATGCTCAAGGCCGTGTTTCCAGTCACCCTTGATCATCATGGTGTGTGTCCTCCTTCTGCGTCGTCGCGTCAGGCCACGGCCACCGCGATGCGCCGCGGTTGCGCATGGGCGTGCTTCGGGATGCGCAGCGTGAGCACACCGTCCTTCAGCTTGGCGTCGATGCGGCTGGCATCGAGCTCGCGGCTGAGGGTGAAGGTGCGGCGGTAGCGCGGCAGCCGCACCTCGGCGTACACCGGCTCGAGCTGATCCGGCGTCTGCGCTGCGATCGCTCCTTCGATGAGCAGCGCATCGCCTTCGACCTTCAGCTCGAGCTTCTCGCGCGGCACGCCGGGCAGGTCGGCCAGCAGCGTGAGGCCGGTGTCGTCTTCCAGCACGTCCACGCGCGGCATCAGCGCACGCGTGTCGTCGCCGGCGGTGGTCAATTTGCGTTCGGGCTTGGTTTGCAGCTCGTTCATGGTCTTCACCTCCATGCTCGTGGGATTCACTGGATGGTAGCTGGCGTTGACGCGCGCCGGGTCGATGTCGTCGGGCAGGCTCACGGCGCGGCGGAAGCTGCCGAAGGCGCGCTCGCTGCGATAGGTGGTGGTCTTGTCGTCGACGTTCGGCGCCGCGCGCTCGCCGGCCAGCACCAGCACGCCGTGGTCGAGCGTCACGTCGACCTTCGACGCGTCGATGCCCGGCGCGAAGGCATAGACCTCCACGCTGGTCGGCGTGTGGCCGACGTTGATCGCCGGATAGCTGCCCGGCATCGCCGAGCGGATGCTGGCCGGCTGGCCCGTGAGGCCGAACAGATCGTCGAAGTCCCGTTGCAGGCGGTCCAATTCGCTGAACAGGCTGCCCGGGAAGCTCAGCATCGATTCATACATCGCTTCGCTCCTTTCAGTGCAGTGGTTGACGGCGCCCTGGCGGCGCCCAAGAAGCGAGTTAAGGTCGCGCTGGACGATTTCAAGGGAACTGCCATGCACCTCGAAGGCTCCTGCCATTGCGGCGCCGTACGCTTCAGCCTGCAAGCGCACTCGCCGGTGCCGTTCATGCACTGCCACTGCTCGATCTGCCGCAAGACCGCCGGCAGCGGCGGCTACGCCATCAACCTGGGCGGCGATGCGGCGACGCTGCGCGTGCGCGGCAAGAAGCACCTGAGCGTCTACCACGCGCTGCTGCGCGAGCCGGGGCAGCGCACCAAGCGCTCGCCGGCGGCGCGCCACTTCTGCAGCCAGTGCGGCAGCCCGCTGTGGCTGTGGGATCCGCGCTGGCCGGAGCTGGTGCACCCGCACGCGTCGGCCATCGACACGCCGCTGCCGAAGCCGCCGGAGGTGGTGGAAGCGGCGCTGGACCATGCCGCGCCCTGGGTCGACGTGCCGCGCGGCCGCGGCCATGTGCACTGCCGGCAGTGGCCGGCGGAGTCGCTGGCGGAGTGGCACCAGCGGCACGGACTGTGGCAGGGCGGCTGAACGGCCCCTGCCGGGCATGTCGCTTGCCAATCGTGTTTCAAGGACGCAGCCAGGAGAGCTTCATGTCGCTTGGTACCTTGCTTCTCATCGTCCTGGTGCTGCTGCTCGTCGGCGCGTTGCCCACGTGGCCTCACAGCAGCGCGTGGGGCTATTGGCCCAGCGGCGGCCTAGGCATCGTGGTGCTGGTGCTGCTGGTGTTGTTGTTGATGGGCCGCTTATAGCGGCGGCGTGCGTCCGAGCACGCCATCGACTCCGTAGCCACCCCGGCGGCGGAATCGCCTGTGGGGCAAGTCTTGAACCGTTCCTAGTCGAAGCGCGAGCGCCCGAAGCTCAGCGTGCACAGCTCGCCGGGCTGGGTGACCTCGAAGCCGGTCGAGTCGGGCGCATCGTCGTCGGCGGCGTCGAGCAGCGAATCGCTGGGCACGATGTCGGTGAGCATCGGCAGCTCGGTACCGGCGCGCCGGCGTGACGGCCGCCACAGGGCGACAAAGCCGCGTTCGCGGTGAAAGTGGAAGCTGGACACGGACACCCTCCGTTCGGGTTCGACATTGGGCTGCATCGTGCCTCCTGGCCGCCGCGGCGTCAGCCCCGTGAAAACGGGGGGTGACGAATCGCGGTGGTGCGCGGCTGCGGAATCTGGCACGCTGTGAGCCCCGTTCGCAGCTCGCAGGAGACCGGCCATGACGCTTCGCAAGATCCTCGTCGCGCAAGGCGGCGGCCCGACCGCGGTGATCAACCAGTCGCTGGTCGGCGTGGTGCTGGAGGCGCGCCGCCACGGCATCGACCGCGTCTACGGCGCGCGCCACGGCGTGCGCGGCATCGTCAACGAAGACTTCGTCGACCTGACGCAGGAGACGCGGCACAACCTCGAGCTGGTGGCCAACACTCCGGCCTCGGCGCTGGGCTCCACGCGCGACAAGCCGGACCTGAAGTACTGCCAGGACATCTTCCGCGTGCTGAAGGCGCACGACATCGGGCATTTCTTCTACATCGGCGGCAACGACTCGTCGGACACGGTGCGCATCGTCAGCGACGAGGCGCGCAAGGCCGGCTACCCGCTGCGCTGCATGCACGTGCCGAAGACGATCGACAACGACCTGGTCGGCAACGACCACACGCCGGGCTTTCCGTCGGCCGCGCGTTTCGTCGTGCAGGCCTTCGCCGGCGCCAACCTCGACAACGCGGCGCTGCCCGGCGTCTACCTGGCGGTG
>VBDL01000576.1:6508-6848 GCA_005884255.1 Betaproteobacteria bacterium
GAGCGCAGCTTCGAGATCGAGCGCTTCCTCGCCGACGTGAAGGCCGCCTACGACGCGCATGGCCGCTGCGTGATCGCGGTGTCCGAGGGCATCCACGATGCGGGCGGCACGGCGATCGCCGCCAAGCTCGCGAAGGAGGTGGAGGTCGACGCGCACGGCAACGTGCAGTTGTCGGGCACTGGCGCGCTGGCCGATCTGCTGTGCGAGGAGATCAAGACGAAGCTGAAGATCAAGCGCGTGCGCGGCGACACCTTCGGCTACCTGCAGCGCTCGTTCAGCGGCTGCGTGTCCGACGTCGACCAGCGCGAGGCGCGCGAGGTCGGCGAGAAGGCGGTGCAGT
>VBDL01000577.1 GCA_005884255.1 Betaproteobacteria bacterium
CCTTCGTGCCGGTGGACTACACGCCCGTGAAGAACTGACGCCGGGTTAGCCTTCGACGAACAGGCTCAGCGCCCCGCTGCGCGACCAGGCCTCGGCCTCCTCGCGCAGCAGGTGCAGCGTGCGCGGATGTGCCTCGGCCCAACCGGGCGCGAAGCCGAGCACGGCGCTGTCCTTGCGGCGCGCGAGCTGCAGCGCTTCGCTGCCGACGTCGCTGCGCGCATGGCAGACGATCAGGCCTAAGCGCAGGCACAGCACCTGCCACGCGAAGTCGCGGTGCGCGAGCTGTGCCTCCAGCTTGCGCAGGCCGCCGCGCTGGCCGAGCACGAGCTCGGCGATGCGCCGCTGCTGGCTTTGCGAGAAGCCCGGCGCGTCGACATGGCTGAGCAGGTAGGCGCTGTGGCGGTGATGGTCGTGGTGCGAGACCATCATGCCGATCTCGTGCAGCGCGCAGGCCCAACCGAGCTCACGCATCGCCTCGTCGCCGGCCGGTGCGTCGGGCGCGACGTCGTGGTACAGCGCCAGTGCGACGCGCTGCACGCGCGCGGCCTGCGCCGCATCGACGCCGAAACGCCGCTGCAGCTCGGTCACCGAGTCGTCGCGCAGGTCGCCGGGCTTGGCGCGGCGCTGCGCTTCCAGGCGCTCGGCCAGGTCGAAGATCACGCCCTGGCGCAGCGCGCCGCGAGCGGGCATCAGTTCCTTGATGCCGAAGTGCGTGGCCAGCGTGTACAGCAGCGACAGGCCGCCGGCGATCACGGGGCGGCGCTCATCCCTCAGCCCGGGCAGCTTCAGGCGGTCGATGTCGCCCGCCTCGAGGCAGCGCGCGATGCACCAGCGCAGCCCGTCGGGCGTGATGCGCCCGTCGCTCACGCCGCTGGCGGCGAGCAGCTGCGACACCGCGCCCGCGGTGCCCGAGGAACCCAGCGCCTCGCGCCAATGGCGCGGCGCGAAGGGCTGCAGCGCTTCTTCCAGCTCGGCGCCGGCGGCCACCTGCGCGGCGCGGAAGGCGGACTCGCTGAAGCGGCCGTCGCCGAAATAGCGCATCGACAGGCTGACGCTGCCGACGCCGAATGACTCGGCGACCATCGGGGTGCGGCCGCGCCCGAGGATCATCTCGGTGGAGCGCCCGCCGATGTCGATCACCAGGCGCGGGTGGTCCGACGGCTGCAGCCGCGCCACGCCGCTGTAGATCAGGCGCGCCTCTTCGCGGCCGGAGATCACCTCGATCGGGTGGCCGAGCACGACGACGGCGCGCGCGAGAAAGGCATCGCGGTTGCGCGCCTCGCGCAGCGTCTGCGTGGCCACGGCGCGCAGGTGCACGGACGAAAAGCCGGCCAGCCGTGTGGCAAAGCGCGCCAGGCAATCGAGCCCGCGCTGCTGCGCGGGCTCGGTGAGCATGCCCTGCTCATCGAGCCCACCGCCCAGGCGCACGGTCTCCTTCAGGTAGTCGATGCGGCGATAGCGGCCATGCTGCAGCTGCGCGGTCTCAACTCATGGGCCGGCATTGTGAGGGCACTGCGGGCAGAATCGCCCCCCATGACCTTGCTCTACATCGTCGCGGCCACCTTCGTCGGCGGGCTGCTCTCGGTGATCGTCGCCGCCAGCCTCACCGTCACGGTGCTCAACCGTGTCGTCAAGCACCTGGTGAGCCTGTCCACCGGCGTGCTGCTGGGCACCGCGCTGCTTCTGATCCTGCCCGAGGCCTTCGAGGGCCAGAAGGCGCCGCCACAGTCGCTGTTCCTCACGCTGCTCGCCGGCATGATGTTCTTCTTCCTGCTGGAAAAGGCCGAGCTCTATCGCCACGGCCACCACCACGAGGGCGACGACCCGCAGCACCACCACCATCACGGCTTCGACAAGGAGCAGGCGGGGCGCGGCGGCTGGAGCGTGCTGATGGGCGACAGCATCCACAACTTCTGCGACGGCATCATCATCGCCGGCGCCTTCCTCGCGGACCTGCGCCTGGGCACTGCCACCGCGCTGGCCATCATCGCGCACGAGATTCCGCAGGAGGTCGGCGACTACATCGTGCTGCTCAACGCCGGCTTCTCGCGCGGCAAGGCGCTGTTCTACAACGGGTTGTCGGGAATGGCCGCGGTGGGCGGCGGCATCCTGGGCTACTTCGTCGTCGGGCCGTGGGAAGCGCTGTTCCCCTACCTGCTGGTGGTGGCGTCGAGCAGCTTCGTCTACGTGGCCGTGGCCGATCTCATCCCGCAGCTGCAGCGCCGCTTGCCGTGGCGCGACACCGTGTCACAGCTCGTGTGGCTGGCGGGAGGGCTGGCGGTGGTGGTGTTCCTGGTGCGGCCGCTGCATCACCATTGATCCGCCTCAACGTCGAGTGCGCCGCCTGGAGGGCGGAGGCGCCGGCTCGTGGGCTGCGGTCGCGAACGGGTTGACGATGGTCAGCGATCCGATCCGCAGGCCCGCATGCATGTCCTCGCTGAACAGCATGGAGCAGTCTGCATCGATCGCGGCTTGCACGATGAGCCCGTCCCACGGTGACACCTGATGTTCGCGAGACAGGTGCAGCGCGCGCTCGACGAAGGGGGCGTCGGCCGACATCACGCGCTCCTGTGCCAGCAGCGAGACCACCTCGAGCACCTGATCAGGATCTCGCCGCGCCTTGCGCGTGAGCGAAGCGTACAGCTCGATCAGAACCTGCGTGCTGATGACAAGCTCGCCGCTGGCGGTCGAAGAGGTAGAAGAGGACGTTGGTGTCGAAGAAGACGCTCATCGCGCCTTCGCGCCCAGTGCCTCGTCGTAGAGCGTGTCGCGCCCGGGCCACCCAGGCCCCGGAGCGGCTGCCAAGCGATCGGCCAGCGTCAGCAGGCGGCGCGTGCGCTGCGTGCGTCGCGCGTCCTGAGAGGCGAAGCGCTCTATCGCTTCGCGGCAGATCTCGTTGACGCTCGTGCCCTGTGCAACGGCCTTGATGCGCGCGGCGCGCAGCAGTTCGTCATCGATGGCGATCGTGAGGTTGGCCATGGTGACCCCGGTATTTCACACAGGATCAGTGTAACGCAGGTCCTGTGGATTGTGCGATTCGACGCGGCGAAAGGACACTCAAGCGGACACCGCGGATCCGGCTCCGCCGGTCCGCCGGTGTCGCCCCTTGAGGGGCGGCCGAAGGCCGTAGGGGTGGTCCTACTCCAATGGCGGCATCAGCACTTCGCCGTTCGGACCCCAGTCGACATGCGTGATGCCCGGCTCGAATTGCTCCAGCCGGTGCGCCTCGGCGGCGGCCGCGCCGAGCTCGCCGCGCTGCACGCGCATCGCATCGGCGAGCTCGCGTTGCGAGGCCATGTCCTGCGCGTGGCGCAGCGCGGCGCTCACGTGCTCGATCAGCTGCTCGCCCACCCACGGCTTGATGAGGTAGCGGAACACGCCCACCTCGTTGACCGCGCGCATGATGGTCGACAGGTCGGACGATGCGCTGAGCACGATGCGCACGATGTGCGGCTGCAGCGCACGCACGCCGCGCAGGAATTCCAGGCCGTTCATGCGCGGCATGCGGTAGTCGCTGATCACCAGGTCCCAGGTGCGCGCGCGAGCGCGCAGCAGCGCGTCGGCGGCGTCGACGTTGGTCTCGATGCGCAGCGCCTGGCCGAAGTGCAGGCGCAGCGCGCGCTGCAGTGCGGCCAGCACGTGCGGCTCGTCGTCGACCAGCAGGATGCGTTGCGGCTCCATGAACAGGAACTCCTATCGCTTGGCCGCGCGCACGTGCAGCAGCAGCTCCAGGCCCTCGCGCCGCTCGTAGCCGCAGATGCGCTGGATGAGGTCGGCGGTCAGCACGTGGTCGGCGGCCAGCAGCACCACGCCTTCGGCCGAAACCAGGTCGCGCGCCAGCACCATGCCCGGCTCGAGCTGCCCGGTGAGCACGGCACGCGGCGGGGCCAGCGCGCGCTGCGCGGCCTTGGCCTGGCCTTGCGGCTCGGTGATGTGCAGAAAGGTCTCGAGCACCTCGGGGTCGAACTGCGTGCCGCGGCCGCGCGCCATCACCGCGCGCGCCTCGGCGCTGGACAGCGGCGACGCGACGATGAGGCCGCTTTGCAGGTCGTCGAAGGTGTCTGCCACCGCGAGGATGCGTGCGCCGAGCGGGATGTCGGTGCCGGCGCGGCGGTCGGGGAAGCCCTTGCCGTCCCAGCGCTCGTGGTGCGCGCGCAGCAGCGCGGCCACCGGCTGCATGTCGTCCAGCGCCATCAGCATCTGCTCGCCGAGGATCGGATGCTTGCTGTACAGCGCCAGCTCTTCCGGGCTCATGCGCGGCACCGGCTTGGCCAGCAGCGCATCGGGCAGGCCCACCTGGCCCACGTCGTGCAGCAGGCCGGCGATGAAGATCTCCTGCACCTCGCCTTCAGGTCGGGCCATCGTCTGCGCGATGCGGCGCGCGGTGTCGGCGACGCGGCGCGAATGGCCGACGAGGTGGCCATCGGTGTGCACACCGCGCAGCTCGATGACATTGGAGAAGGCCTTGATCGACGCCAGGTAGTTCTTCTTCAGCCGCTCGTGCGCCTGCGTGACCTCGGCGGTGCGCTCTTGCACGCGCTGCTCCAGCCCGATGTTGAGCTCGCGCAGCTCCTCGTTCTGCGCCCGGGTGAGCGCCTCCAGGCGCATCGTCTCGCGCTCGAGCTCGCGGCGCTCTACCGCCTGACGCACGGCGAGCAGCAGCTCGTTGTCGTCCCACGGCTTGTTCACGTAGCGCCAGATCTGCCCGCGAT
>VBDL01000574.1 GCA_005884255.1 Betaproteobacteria bacterium
CACCGCGATGCCCGAGGTGTCGGCCGACTTCAAGACCTGGACCGTGCACATCCAGCCCGGCATCTACTTCGCCGACGATCCGGCGTTCAAGGGCAGGAAGCGCGAGCTGGTGGCCGAGGACTATGTCTACGCCGTCAAGCGCTTCTTCGATCCGGCCAACAAGAGCCCGAACTACCCCACGCTGAAGGACGAGGGCGTGCTCGGGCTGGAGGAGCTGCGCCAGCACGGCATCGCGGCGAAGAAGCCGTTCGACTACGACCGCGAGGTCGAGGGCGTCAAGGCGCTGGGGCGCTACACCATCCGCTTCAAGCTCGCCGAAGCGCGGCCGCGCTTCATCTACACGCTGGCGGGCCAGGACCTCTTCGGCGCTGTCGCGCGCGAGGTCATCGAGGCCTACCCGGGGCAGGCGATGGAGCATCCGGTGGGCACCGGGCCGTTCCGCCTGAAGGCCTGGCGGCGCAGCTCATTGATCGTGCTTGAGAAGAATCCCACCTTCCGCGAGGTGCTCTACGACGCCGAGCCCAATGCCGACGATGCGCAGGGCCAGGCCTGGCTCGCAAAGTTCAAGGGGCGGCGCCTGCCGATGATCGATGAAGTGCACGTGTCGATCATCGAAGAGAACCAGCCGCGCTGGCTGGCGTTCCTCAACGGGCAGATCGACTACCTCGCGGTGCCGCTGGACTACGCCAATGTCGCCATGCCGAACAACAAGCTGGCACCGAACCTGGCGAAGAAGGGCATCGTCGCGCGCAAGTACATCAACGCCGACTACACGATGACCTGGTTCAACATGGAAGACGCGGTGGTCGGCGGCTACACGCCGGAGAAGGTGGCGCTGCGCCGCGCGATCGGTCTTGGCATCGACATCGGCGGCGAGATCCGCCTGCTGCGCCGCGGCCAGGCGATTCCGGCGCAGGCGCCGATGGCGCCCAACACCTTCGGCTACGACCCGGCGTTCAAGACCGAGAACGGCGACTTCGACGTCGCACGCGCCAACGCGCTGCTCGACACCTTCGGTTATGTCGACCGTGACGGCGATGGCTGGCGCGAGCAGCCGGACGGCAGCCCGCTGGTGCTCAACGTGGCGACGCAGTCCTCGCAGATCGACCGCCAGTTCGACGAGCGCTGGAAGAAGAACATGGACCGGCTGCACCTGCGCGTGCAGTTCAACACCGCGCAGTGGCCGGAGAACCTCAAGGCGGCGCGCGCGGGCAAGCTGCAGGTGTGGTCGCTCGGCTCGAGCGCCTCCGAGCCCGACTCACAGCAGGCGCTGGAGCGCATGTACGGCCCGGCCGCCGGCAACGCCAACCTGTCGCGCTTCAAGAACGCCGCGTTCGACGACATCTACCGCCGCATGCTGACGCTGCCCGATGGACCCGAGCGGCAGGAGCTGTTCCGCCAAGCGGCGAAGATCGTGGTGGCCTATATGCCCTACAAGATCCACGTGCATCGCGTGCTGACCGACTTGAACCAGCCGTGGATCGAAGGCTTTCGCCGTCCGATCTTCTGGCAGCAGCTGTGGCAGTTCATCGACGTCGACAGCGCCAAGCGCCCGCCGACGCACTGACAGCCCATGCTCACGCGCCGCACGCTGCTTGCCGCCGGCGGTCTGGCTGCCGCGCCCACTGCCTGGCCGCGCGTTGAGGCGCCCTCACGCACGCTGCGCATCACGAACCCGGCCCCCGAGACCGGCTTCGATGCGGTGCAGAACAACACCGACCTGTAC
>VBDL01000575.1 GCA_005884255.1 Betaproteobacteria bacterium
GCACCGCATAGCGCTTGCGCGACAGCAAGGTGTTGACGCTGTCGCCGGTCCGCTCGGCCAGCTCCTTGAAACTCGCGCCCTCCAGCTCGTGCGCAACGAACACGCTGCGCTGGGCCTCGGGCAACTCGTCCAGCGCTTCGGCCAGCTCGTCGAGCAGCAGGCGCCGTGCGTACGCGGCTTCCGGGCCCGCGTCGGGTGACGGCAGCAGGTCGTCGAGCGTGGTGTCGTCGTCGGTCTCGGGCACCGGCGCCGCCACCGGCTCGCGCTGGCGCCGGCGAAACAGGTCGATGACGCGGCGGCGTGCCACCTGGAACAGCCAGGCGCCGACTTGCTCCAGCGGCTGCGGCAACCGCGTGGCCTCGACCAATTCGTAGAAGACCTCCTGCAGGATGTCTTCGGCATCGGCCGGGTCGGGCACGCGCCGGCGGATGAAGCCGCGCAAGCGGCCGCGCTCGCGCGCGACGGTCTCGGCGATCGAACGGTCCTGCTCGGTCACGGTCCAGCGGGCTTCCATCCCGGTGTAGACGCGCCACCGGCGTGGATATTGTGGGTGGCGCGAACTTTTTTCAGCGCGGCCACACACCGTCGAGCGTGAGGATGCGGTGGCGCTCGCCGTCGCCATACACATCGTCGCGGTCGAGCAGCACGGCGCGCAGCCCGGCGGCGAGCGCGCCGTCGTAGTCGAGCTCCGGCGAGTCGCCGACCATCAGCGCGTCGCCGCGCGCCACCGCAAAGCGCTCGACCACGCTGTGATAAGCCTGCGCCAGCGGCTTGCTGACGCCGATCTCCTCGCCGATCGCCACGTGGTCGACGTGTTCGCCGAGCCCGGTGGCCTTGAGCTTGCGGCGCTGCCCATCCGACGGGCCGTTGGTGAGGATGGCGGTGCGTATGCGCTCGTCGCGCAGCCTTTGCAGTACCGGTAGCACGTCGTCGAACAGCAAGGGCGTGTCGTTGACGCAGTCCATGAAGATCTTGTTGAGCGCCTCGACGAGGCCGTCGCGTGGCTGCAGCCCGATCAGCGAGAACGGCTCGGCGAAGCGCTGCAGGCGGTATTGCGCGCGGGTGAGCTGCCCTTGCTCGAAGCGCTGGAACAAGGGCCGGTCCACCTGCATCACCGCACGCAGATAGGCCGCTGAATCAACGCCTTCCGCGTCGAGGAACCGGGCCAGGCACACGTGCGCCGCCTTGCGCGTGGCGGCGAAGTTCACCAGCGTGTCGTCGAGATCGAAGATGACCAGCTTCATCGAACGCCTTCAATCGTCCCATACGGGCCGGATGCCGATGGTGGTGGTGCCCAGGCGCTGCCACTTGCCGCGCGTCGCCGTGATGCGCAGCTGGTCGGCACCTTTGCTCCAGGCCCCGCCCTTGACCACGCGCTCGCACGGCAGCCCCTGCACGCCGGGGACCTGGTAGTGATCATGGCACCACTCACTCAGGTTGCCGGCCAGGTCGTAGAACCCCAGCTCCGAGGCGGGGAAGCTGCCCACCGGGCTGGTGCCGCCGATGTACTCGTCGTAGTTCGCCAGCAGGTGGTTCGGCGCCGCGTCGCCCCAGGGGTAGGGGCGCAGCGGGTCGTTGTTCGATGCGAAGGCCTCCCACTCGTGCGCCAGCGGCAGCCGCGCACCGAGTTGCTGGCAGATCCACAGCGCGCCAGCCCAGTTGATGCCCCATACCGGGTGCTCGTCCAGCTCGGGGGCGCAGCGCCACAGGCTGGCGTCCGCGTCGAAGCGCAACGGGCAGCGCGGGTTGTGCACGTTGACATGGCGGTAGGCGGAGTCGCTCTCCGCCGGCACGTGCTGCCGGTTGAGCACGGACGCCGCCGCGGCGCAGGTCAGCAGCGTGCGCGCCACGCGCAGCCGCCGGCCTTCCCGCAGCCTGAAGGACACGGCCTCCTCGATGCAGCGTTGCAGCGCGTCGTC
>VBDL01000585.1 GCA_005884255.1 Betaproteobacteria bacterium
GGCGTGCATCCGCAGGCCGACGGCTTCCTGAGCAAGCCGGTGTGGGACTTCGCCGCCACGCCGGCGGACCACTACCCGCTGCTGCTGCACTACCACCCGCTGGTGATCTACCGCCACCAGGTGTGCAAGCAGGCCGACGTGGTGCTCGCGCTGCTGCTGCGCGGCGAGCGCTTCACGCTCGAGCAGAAGCGGCGCGACTTCGACTACTACGAGCCGCTGACGACGCACGACTCGTCGCTGTCGGAATGCATCTTCGGCATCGTCGCCGCCGAGCTGGGCGATGACGACAAGGCCTACGACTACTTCACGCGCGGCGCGCGCACCGACCTCGACGACCGCCACGGCAACACGCGCCACGGCGTGCATACGGCGGCGATGGCCGGCAGCTGGCTCGGTCTGGTGCAGGGCTTCGGCGGCCTGCGCTGGCACGACGGGCAGCTGCGCTTCGCGCCGACGCTGCCGGCGCGCTGGCGCCGCTACGCCTTCCGCGTGCGCCAGCGCGATGCGCGGCTGCAGGTCAGCGTCGACGGCGATGGCACCGAATACCGCTTGCTCCACGGCGCTGCGCTGGAGCTGCAGCATCGCGGCGAAGCAGTGAGCTTGAGCAGTGCCTGCCCGGTGGTGCGCGTGCCGCACGCCGAGACGCAGCCGATGCCGCTGGAGAGCGCGTGATGCACGGCCCTCGCTTGCAGGCGGTGATCTTCGACCTCGACGGCGTGATCACCGACACCGCGCAGTTCCACTTCGTCGCGTGGCGCGCGCTCGCGCACTCTCTCGGGCTGCCCTTCGACGAGGCGTTCAACGAGTCGCTCAAGGGCGTGGATCGCCTGGGCTCGCTGGAGCGCATCCTCGCGCAGGACGGCCGCGCGTCTACAGCGCCGCGCAGAAGCACGCGCTGGCCGAGCGCAAGAACACGCACTACCGCGAGCTGCTGGAGACGATGAGCGCCACGCACCTGCTGCCGGGCGCGCTCGAGGCACTGCGTGCGGTGCGTGCCGCCGGCCTGAAGCTCGCACTCGGCTCGGCCAGCCGCAACGCCGCGACGGTGCTGCAGCGGCTGGGTATCGCCGATTCCTTCGATCATGTGGTCGATGCCGGGCGCGTCACGCACGGCAAGCCGCACCCGGAGACGTTTCTCACGGCAGCGGCGCGGCTGGGCGTGCTGCCCGCGGCCTGCCTCGGTGTCGAGGACGCGGTGGCCGGCGTGCGCGCGATCAAGGCCGCCGGCATGCGCGCGCTCGGCGTGGGCGATGCGCGAGTGCTCGTCGAGGCTGACGCGGTGATTCCCGACCTGCGCGCGTTCCGCCTCGAGGGCTAAGGCAGCTGCGCGACGCGCTCGCGCACCAGCGACAGCAGGCGCGTGCCGTCGACGCGCCGCATCAGCAGCGCGCCGCCGTCATCGCCCTGCGGCAGCGACGCAAGCAGGCGGCCCTCGGTCTCGCCGGGCTGCCAGTCGACGCTCAGGCGATGGCGCTCGCCGGCGAACAATGCCGGCTCGATCGCATAGGCCACCGGGCAGGCGTCGTGCAGCAGATGCTCCTTCGTCTGGTAGCCGCTGAGCATCGCGTGTGCCGCCTGCGCGCTGCGCCCCGGCAACTCGGACAGCGACTCGATCCACTCGTGCGACATCCTGGCCTGCTCGGTCACGTCGAGCCCGAACACCGTGAGCGGCGCGTCGGCCCCGACGACGACGTGCGCCGCCACCGGGTCGGCCCAGAAGTTGAACTCCGCATGCGGCGTGACGTTGCCGCGGCGGAACGCGGCACCGCCCATCACCAGCAGCGCCTTCGCGCGGCGCAGCACGCCGGCATGCTTGATCTCGGCCAGCGCGAGATTGGTCAGCGGCCCGACGGCGATCAGCGTGATCGTGCCGGGCTGCGCGCGCAGCAGCGTGTCGGCGATGAAGTCCACCGCGTGCTGCGCCTCGGGCGGGCGCTGCAGCGGCAGCGCGGCACCACCGAGTCCGTCGTCGCCATGCACGAGGTTGCTGCGCGGCTCGGGCTGAGCCAGCGGCCGCGCGCAGCCAGCGTACACCGGCACGCTGCTGGCACCGGCG
>VBDL01000586.1 GCA_005884255.1 Betaproteobacteria bacterium
CACGCTACCCGCCGGCGAGTGGCGCATGCTGGCCTTCTATTCGTGGGACACCGACGAGCAGCAGCTCGTGCCCGCGCACGAGCGGCCGGCGTTGCTGGCCACGCTGGCCGCCGCCTGCCCGCCCAGTGAGCGCGAGGCGGCAACGCGGCTGTGGCTGAAGACGCTGGCCGCGAGCGACGAAGGCCAGGGCGTGAAGCCCGACGCGGCTTTGCGCGAGCGCGTGCTGAAGGTGCTGAAGGACCCGGTGGCGTCGCGTCAGCAGATGGACGTGCTGACCAACTCGCCGGCAGAGATCACGCGTGTGCTGGCGGCCAAGGGCTCGCCCGAGCGCGCACCGCTGCTCGCAGCCTTCGACGCGTCGCTCAAGCGCCTGCAGCGCGACACGACGCTGTCGCGCGCCGATCGCATGACGGCGCTGCTCGGCCGCGTCGAGCTGGCGCGGCTGGACCTGCCCGAGGACGCGAAGGCGCCGAAGCTCGATGCGGCGCTGGCCAAGGAGTTGCGCGACGAGGCGGCGCGCGCCGACCGCGAGATTCGCGATGGCTACGAGCGCCAGGCCGTGATCACCACCGCCGCGCAACTGCTCGAGCGCGGCGGCTTCGTTGCTGAATCGGACGCGCTGCTCAAGGCCAATCTCTCGAAGAGCCATTCGCCCTACTACCTGATGTCGCAGCTGGCCGGCAACGCGCGCCGGCGCGGCGACAGCGACGCCGCATTGAGCTGGTACGCGCAGGCCTGGGACAAGAGCGTCGGCCCGGCAACGCGGCTGCAGTGGGGCGCCAGCTACCTGGGCGCCTTGGTCGACCTGGCGCCGAAGGACGCCGCGCGCATCGAGCAGACCGCCGCGCGCATCTTCGACGAGGCCGGCCAGGCGCAGGGCTCCTTCTACGAGCGCAGCGCACGCTCGCTGCAGCGTGTGAGCGCGAAGCTGCAGAGCTGGAATGCCGACGGTGCGCACGCAGCCAGCGTGCAGCGCCTGCAGGCTCGGCTCGATGCGGTGTGCGGCAAGCTCGACACGGCCGACGCGCAGCGCGCCACCTGCCAGGGCTTCAGCGACACGCTGCGCAAGCCGGCGACGAAGAAGAGCGCTTCGTGAGGCTTTCGCTGACATCGCTGGCCGCCGCGGCGCTCAGCGCCACGCTGCTCGCCGGCGCCCCGCTGGCCGCGCACAGCGCGCCACCGCCGCAGCTGCCGCTGAAGGACTTCTTCCACCATCCCGAGCGCGCCTACTTCCGCTTGAGCGACGACGGCAAGACGCTGGGCTTCATGCAGCCGGTGGCGCAGGCCGACGGCACGCGCCGCCTCAACGTGTTCGTGCAGCCGCTCAAGGGCAGCGTGACGGTCGGCGAGCCGCGCAAGCTGACCAGCGAGACCGCGCGCGACATCGGCACGTACTACTGGAAGGGCAGCGACACCATCCTCTACGAGAAGGACTTCGGCGGCGACGAGAACACGCACGTCGTCGCGGTGGGACGTGGCGAGCGGGAAGATCACCGACCTGACGCCCGGCGACAAGGTGCGCGCCGGCATCATCGATGACCTGCGTGACGACCCGCAGCACATCCTGATCCAGCACAACCGGCGCAACCCGCAGGTGTTCGACGTCTATCGCGTCGAGTTGCGCACGGGCAAGGAAACGCTGGTCGCCGAGAACCCGGGCGACATCGTCGGCTGGCAGACCGACCACGCCGGCCGCGTGCGCGCCGCGGTGCGCAGCCAGGGCCTGAACACGATGCTCTTGTACCGGCGAGTTCAAAACGCTCGTCACCACCGACTACAAGACCGAGGTCGACCCGGCCTTCTTCACGCCGGACGACCGCAAGCTCTACGCGATCAGCAACCGCGGCCGCGACAAGAAGGCGCTGGTGGTCATCGACCCGGACGAGCCCGATGCGGAGGAGGTGCTGTTCGAGCATCCCGAGGTCGACGTCGGCGGCGCCGCCTACTCCAATGCGCGCAAGAAGCTCACGGTCGCCGAATACCAGACGGCCAAGCTCGAGCGCAAGTTCTTCGATCCGGCGATGGAGCGTGTCTTCCAGCGCATTGCCGCCAAGCTGCCGGGCTATCAGCTCAACCTGCAAAGCTCGACGCGCGCCGAGGACAAGTTCATCGTCGCCGCCAGCAGCGACCGCACGCCGGGCGCGCGCTACATCTACGACGTGGCGTCGGACAGCATCGCCAAGCTCGGCGAGATCAACCCGAAGATCGCCGAGGCGCAGATGGCGCCGGTGCGGCCGATTGACTACGAGAG
The DNA here is from genome assembly GCA_005884255.1 of Betaproteobacteria bacterium. Taxonomy (GTDB): domain Bacteria; phylum Pseudomonadota; class Gammaproteobacteria; order Burkholderiales; family Burkholderiaceae_C; genus VBDL01. The sequence continues at coordinate 2,252 of VBDL01000586.1, forward strand.
CCGCGACGGCCTGACGATCCATGGCTACCTCACGCTGCCGCTGGGCCGCGAAGCGAAGAACCTGGCGTGCATCGTCAACCCGCACGGCGGCCCGTGGGCACGTGATGGCTGGGGCTTCAACCCCGAGCTGCAGTTCCTCGCCAACCGCGGCTACTGCGTGCTGCAGATGAACTTCCGCGGCTCCACCGGCTACGGCCGCGCGTTCTGGGAGGCGAGCTTCGGCCAATGGGGCCTGAAGATGCAGGACGACGTGACCGACGGCGCGCAGTGGCTCGTCAAGCAGGGCATCGCCGACCCGAAGCGCATCGGCATCTACGGCGGGAGCTATGGTGGCTACACCACGCTGGCCGGCGTCACCTTCACGCCGGAGCTCTATGCGGCGGCGGTGGACTATGTCGGCGTGGCCAACCTGTTCACCTTCATGAACACCATCCCGCCGTATTGGAAGCCGTTTCTGCCGAAGTTCTACGACATGGTCGGCCATCCGGAGAAGGACGCCGAGCGATTGAAAGCCACGTCGCCGGTGTTCCACGCGGAGAAGATCAAGACGCCGCTCCTCATTGCGCAGGGCGCCCGCGATCCGCGCGTCAACAAGGCCGAGAGTGACCAGATGGTGGCGGCGCTGCAAAAGCGCGGCGTCGACGTGAAGTACCTCGTGAAGGACAACGAGGGCCACGGCTTCCGCAACGAGGAGAACCAGTTCGAGTTCTACGCTGCGATGGAGGCCTTCTTCCGCGAGCACTTGAAGCCGTGAGGCGGCCTTAGTTCAAGCGCCCCTTCAGCGCCCGCTGCACTTCGCACTGCCAGGCCAGGCTGTGGACGATCTCGTTGAGGTGGCGGGCCGCCTGCCAGGCGGTGAGCACCTCGCCTTCGGGCCCCAGCAGCCGCAAGTTGGTGATCACCGACAATGGGTCAGCCATCGCCACCACGCCCTGCGACAGCATCACCCAGTCCCAGGCCATGCCGGCCTCGCCCACGGACGACGGCATGGCCCACAGCGTTTGCCCGCTGCTCGGGAACATCTTGTGGCCGCTATCCAGCACGCGCGTACCGAGATGCCGAAAGTGCAACTCCACGGCGCGATCGGCCTGCCACAATACGGGCGGCCAGGCATAGACGGACCAGGCAGGTTTCATAGGCGCGTGAGCAGAGGGCATCGTTCCTCGTTGCCGTGAAATCGTGCAGAGTGTGCGCAAGCCCGGGGCGCTTGCCATCTGTCAACCTTGTCAGGGGTGCCGGGCCGAGCGAGAACAACTCCAAGCGTTGGGGCGGTGAATGCTGCAGGGTGGTCACTTATCGGTAATGCAGGCACGGAACCGTACTGAGTTCCGCGATGAGCTCGTGCGCCACGCCAAGGGCACGGGCTTTGACTATGTGTCGGCCACGGCGATCATCGATCACGTTGTCGGCGACACCGAGTTCGTCAGCGTCAGCAATACGCCGGAGGCCTACC
>VBDL01000587.1 GCA_005884255.1 Betaproteobacteria bacterium
GCGGGCAGCAGCTTCTGCTGCGTCGCCAGGGTCAGCAGCACGAAGCCGAATTCGCCGGCCTGAGCCAGGTACAGGCCCGTGCGCAGCGCAATGCCGGGGGTGGCGCCGAACAGCCGGGCGAGCGCGGCGACGAGTCCGAACTTGAACAGCACCGGCAGCACGCACAGCAGCAGCACCATGAGCCAGTGCTGGACCACTGCGCCGAGGTGCAGCTTCATGCCGATGGTGATGAAGAACAGCCCGAGCAGCACGTCGTGGAACGGCCGGATGTCTGTCTCGACCTGGTGCTTGTATTCGGTCTCGGCGATCAGCATGCCGGCGACGAAGGCGCCGAGCGCGAGCGACAGGCCCGCCAGTTCGGTGAGCCAGGCCAAGCCCAGTGTCACCAGCAGCAGGTTGAGGATGAACAGCTCCTCGCTCTTGCGCCGCGCCACCTGCGTCAGCCACCAGCGCATCACGCGCTGCCCGCCGACCAGCAGCAGCGTGAGCAGCGCGACGGCCTTCACGCCGGCGACCGCGAGCTCGCTCATCAGCCCCTCGGGTGAAGAGCCGAGCGCGGGAATCAACACCAGCAAGGGCACGACTGCAAGGTCCTGGAACAGCAGCACGCCCATCACCCGGCGGCCGTGCTCGCTTTCGAGTTCGAGCCGCTCTGCCATCAGCTTGACGACGATCGCGGTGCTGCTCATCGCGAGCGCGCCGCCCAGCGCTACCGCGCTTTGCCAGCCGAGTCCCCACGAGCGGCCGGTCACGGCAAAGCCCCACGCCAGCAGCGCATTGCCGGCCAGCGCGGCCACGATCGTCAAGCCGACCTGGCTCAGGCCGAGGCCGAATACCAGTCGGCGCATGCTCTTGAGCTTGGGCAGGTTGAACTCGAGGCCGATGACGAACATCAGGAAGACGACCCCGAACTCGGCCAGGTGCTGGACCCCGGCCGAGTCGCCGGCGAGCGCCATCGCGTTCGGACCGATCGCCACGCCGATCGCCAGATAGCCCAGCATCGGCGGCAGCCGCACCAGGCGGCACAGCACCACACCAGCGACCGCGGCGACGAGGTAGAGCAGGACGAGTTCGAGGTTGGAAGCCATTCGGGTCGGGTCGGACTGCGAGCGCGCAGGACGCAAGGGCCATGCCTAAAATGGCACACCTCTTTGGCGCCATCCTAATGGACACCCCGCCCCGCCCCGTCCCCTCCAAACCCTCGTTCGACGCGCAGCGCGCCCTGCAGCTGGCGCACGAAACCTTCGACATCGAAGCGCGCGCGCTGCTCGGCCTGAAAACGCGCCAGGGCGACGCCTTCACGCGCGCCGTCGAAACCATGCTCGGCTGCAGCGGCAGGGTGGTGGTGATGGGCATGGGCAAGAGCGGCCATGTGGGCCGCAAGATCGCCGCGACGTTCGCCTCCACCGGCACGCCGGCGATGTTCGTCCACCCGGCCGAAGCGAGCCACGGCGACCTCGGCATGGTGACGCCGGGTGACGTGGTGCTCGCGATTTCGAATTCGGGCGAGGTCGACGAACTGGCCGCGATCCTGCCGGCGCTCAAGCGCGTCGGCGTCACGCTGGTCGCGATGACCGGGCGCTCCGAGTCGACGCTCGCGCAGCATGCCGACATCGTCATCAGCAGCGCGGTCGACCAGGAAGCCTGCCCGATGAACCTCGCGCCCACCGCCAGCACGACCGCGCAAATGGCGCTCGGCGATGCGCTCGCGGTGGCGCTGCTCGACGCGCGCGGCTTTCGCGAAGAGGACTTCGCCCGCTCGCACCCGGGCGGCAGCCTAGGGCGCAAGCTCCTCACCCATGTGCACGACGTGATGCGCAGCGGTGACGCGGTCCCCAGCGTCGGGCCCGACACGCCGTTCATCGAGACGATGCGCGAGATGACCAAGAAAGGTCTCGGCGCCACCGCAATCGCCGACGCGCAGGGCCGCGCGCTGGGCATCTTCACCGACGGCGATCTGCGCCGCCTGCTCGAGCAGGGGCTGGACCTGCGCGGCCTCACCGCGCGCCAGGTGATGCACCCGAACCCGCGCCTGGTGCGCGCCGACGCGCTCGCGGTCGACGCGGCCGACCTGATGGAGCAGTACCGCATCACCAGCGTACTCGTCGTCGACGCCGAGCGCGTGCTGATCGGGGCGCTGAACTCGAACGACCTGATGCGGGCGAAGGTCATCTGATGGCGCCGGCGCCGCTGCGTCCCGCGCTCGCGTTCGCGCCCGAGCTGCTGCTGAAGGCGCAAGGCATCCGCGCCGCGATCTTCGACGTCGACGGCGTGCTCACCGACGGGCGCATCTACATCGGCGAGCACGGCGAAGAATTCAAGGCCTTCAGCACCCTCGACGGGCACGGCCTGAAGCTGCTCGCCCAAGGCGGCATCACCCCGCTGGTGATCAGCGGGCGCGACTCGCCTGCGCTGCGCCGCCGCGTCGCCGACCTGGGCCTCGCGCACGCGGTGTACGGCGCGCAGGACAAGCTCGCTGCGGCCGACGCCGCGCTCGAGCGCATGCAGCTCGACTGGAGCGCGCTCGCGGTGATGGGCGACGACTGGCCCGACCTGCCGCTGATGACGCGTGCCGCCTTCGCCTGTGCGCCGGCCAACGCGCACGCCGAGGCGAGGGCCGTCGCGCACCACGTCACCACCGCCCGCGGCGGCCATGGCGCGGCGCGCGAATGCTGCGACCTGCTGCTCACCGCCGCTGGCCGCTACGCGGCGTTTGACGCCCCAGGCGCGATCCGGCGGCAGCACGGCCGCGGCCTGGAGCGCGCGCCTGCTCGAGCAGGCCTCGTCCTACCTGCCGCTGCTGCTGATGGCGCTGCTCGCACTGGCGACCTGGTGGCTGGTGAAGAACACGCCGCTGGTCGAAGGCCTGCGTGCGCAGGCGCCGCTGCGCCACGAGCCCGATTACACGATGACCCAGTTCGTGGTCCAGCGCTTCGCGCCCGACGGCGCGCTGCGCGCCCAGATCGAAGGCGACGTGATGCGCCACTACCCCGACACCGACACGCTGGAGATCGACCGCGTGCGCCTGCGCGCTATCGGCGCCGACGGCCGGGTGACGCGCGCACATGCGAATCGGGCGCTGTCCAACGGCGACGGCAGCGAAGTTCAGTTGTTCGGCGGCGCGCAGGTGCTGCGCGAGCCCTTGGGCGACGACGAGGCGATCGAGTTTCGCGGCGAGTTCCTGCACGCCTTTCTCACCACCGAGCGGGTGCGCTCGCACCTGCCGGTGACGCTGCTGCGCGGCGGCAGCGAGGTCCACGCCGATGCGATGGAGTACGACAACCTGGCGCAGGTCGTGCAGCTGAAGGGTCGCGTGCAGGCGAGCTTTCCCGCCGGCGCGGTCGCCGGTCGCAAGTGACGCGCATGGCAGCCGCCCCGCTCGTTTTCATCACCGGGGCATCCAGCGGCATCGGCCAGGCGCTTGCCGCGCGTTTCCACCAGGGTGGCTTCCGGCTCGCGCTGGTCGAGCGGCGCGCGGCCGAGCTGCAGACCTGGGCACGAGCGCAGGGCTTCGATGCGGCGCGCGTGGCGGTCTACGCCGCCGACGTCCGCGACATCGCGAGAATCACCGGCGCGGGCCGCGCCTGCATCGCCGCTCAGGGCCTGCCCGACGTGGTGATCGCCAACGCCGGCATCAGCATCGGCATCGACACCGCGGTGGCCGACGACCTCGAGGTG
>VBDL01000600.1 GCA_005884255.1 Betaproteobacteria bacterium
CTGCGTCCACGCGGCGACGACGAGCCGACCTTGCAGGAATATCACCCTGCCCAGACACACGCATGGTCAGCCGACGCTCCCATCGCGCCGGCGTTCTATCCCTACAACCGTTGCGAGGTCTGGTGCTGTGCGGAGTGCGCGCGTCCGTTTCTGCGATACACGGAGTACGGCGGCTACTACGAAGAGGAACGGATCCGCGAACTGAAGGCCGAACTCGTGACCGACGCACAAACCTCTGCGTAACGGCTGGCCAGCGGGAGCAGGCGATCGGTGTCCGACGTCGCGAGGTTCCACAGGGGCAAGGTCACGATCAGCCAGATGGCACCAAAGCCGATGAGGGAGACGGCATTGAACATCTGGCGCCAGCCCGCTTGCATTCGCCACGCGCGCACCAGCCAGACCATGCCGGCGATCGCGGCGCCGATGCCGATCGCCATCCGGAACCAGGCATCGTCGCCGATGCCGTTTGGGCCCACCGTGATGTCGAACACCGTGTGCAGTTCGTTCATCTGCCGCTCGACACCAGATGCACCGGCTCGGGTGCCGTTTTCGTGCCTTCGACGAATCCCAAGGCCGCGTTCGCGAATGCGTGCGCGGCATCCATCTGCGGCTTGCTGAGGGTGATCATGGCGGCTCTTCCCGATGGTGCCAGAGGGCCGGCGTGCAAGGTCGCACAAGGCGTCACGGTGAACGGCCGATTCGCGATTGATGGAGCGCTGCCTGGGGCACGCAGCAGAGACAGGGAAGTCAATCCCCCAACCCAGGCGGCGGGGCGACCTCCGCGGCCGGGGTGCCGGGCGCAGAATGATGCCGGTACAGGGAGCAGCGCCGCCGACATGAAGATCGGATGGAGAGGACGCCCTATGGAAGCCTCGCCACGGCTGAGTGCCACCGTAGAAGCCGTCGAGTTCGGCATGTCTTTCCACGGCAGCGCGATCAAGGTCATCGTGCTTGCAAGCGACCTGCAGGACTTGTTCGGGGCAGGTCGCGAGCCTGCGCAATGGCTGGCGTCTTACGAGGTAAACAAACATGCGATCCGCCGCGCCGCGCGCCGCAGGTACCAGCTGAGTCGCACCGACACCCTCGTCGTGCAGCGGGCCGACCTCGAGGCGGCGCAATGACGATGGGCCGCCTATCCGGGGAGCAGAGTCACGCGCGGCTCGCGCGCACCACTGAGCGACCACGAATGAAGGAGACCCTCGCGATGGCAAGCCTTCAAGTCGATCCCGCACGGCCGGCACTGACGTCCGAACAGACGTTGACGGGCTGGCGCCGGGAGTTCTGCGTCGAGCTACTCGGCGAAGGTCAGGCGCGGATTTTCCTGCGAGCCGTCGAGTCGCCGTCGCTGAAGGCCGATGAGCTCCGCCAAGCCATCTTGTTCCACCGGTTGGGTGCCGCCTTTGACGATCTGGAGGGCTGCGTTGCAGCAGCTCGTGAGCCCCTGGAGCATCTCGCCCGTACGGCGGTACGACAGAAGCCCAGCCAAGACAACCTTTTCGCCGCAGTCACTTACGACCGTGGTGCCTGGGACCGCGTGGTGAACGGCGTCGAGCGTTGGCAGCGCCGGCCGCGCTCGGCATCGCCGCGAGATCCGAACCGTTGACTTTCGAATGAGAGGTCCGGCGCGACGCCGCCGGACGCTGGCAGCGGTCGTTCGCCGGCGACGCTGCCGCCACTTCGGGTCGAGCTCCGCCGACAGGAAGGGACTCAGCCGCATTTGCTTGCGAGAAGGCCGCGACACGAGCAGCAGACGCATCCATCACCGGGCGCTCGTCCGCATCGATGGCGAGTTGGCGGCCAGGCCATGGCGCTTGCGGTACGCCCGCGGCGTCATGCCGAAGCGCTGCTGGAACGAGCGGCTGAAATGCGCGGCGTCGCTGAAGCCGGCGGCGTAGGCGATCTCGGTAATGGTGCGGCCGGCCGAGCCCGCGCCCGCAAGCGCGCGCTCGCACGCGTCGAGCCGCTGCAACCAGATCGAGCGCTCGAGCGTGTGCGCTTCGTCGCGGAAAAGCTTGTGCAGATAGCTCGTCGACAGGCCGAGCACCTGCGCGATGCGCGCAACGCCGAGGCCGGGATCGTGCAGGTTCTGTGCGATGTAGGCCCTCACGCGCGCGAGTTGGCGATCGCGGGGATGCGGTAGCAC
>VBDL01000601.1:0-2635 GCA_005884255.1 Betaproteobacteria bacterium
TGCCGTTGACGCGCTGGTACAGCGGCAGCTGCACGAAGCCGTAGACGGTGTCGTGGCCGGCCAGCGCCACACTGAGGCCGGGCGACAGCGACAGCGTCGTCACCAGGTTGAGGTTGCGCGTGTGGCGCTCGATGGCGTCCTCGTCGTTCACGTCGGACGGCGCCAGCGTCTTCGTGCCCGAGTGCAGGCGGTCCTGCGTGACGGACTCCAGCCGCACGTCGGCGCTCCAGCCCACATGCTCCCAGGTGCCGAGCGCGAAGCGGTCGTTGAGCAGCGTGCAAAAGGCCGCGCCGCACGAAGCGTGCACGCCTGTGGACAGCGCAAAGGCGCTGCAAAGAACAGAGAACTTCTTCATGACTTCTCCAAAAGACATACGCGAGAACGGCGAGCGCGCGGCTCGACGTGGCGATGAGCTCAGGAGAACGCGGGGGGTGCGCGCGGCTGGGCCGCGCTCCAGGCGAACAGCGGCCGCGGGGCGGCCAGAAAGAGCGGCGGCACCGCATGGCCGAGTGCGACCGGCTCGATGTGGCCCGGCGTGGCCGGCGGCATGCCGAGCGCCGCACCGTGCAGGCTGCAGAAGGGACAGTGATCCAGGTGGCCGAAGGCGGCGGGCCCGGGCTCCGGTGCCTGATCGTTCAGTGCCACCAGCCGTGCACCCCGCGGCGTGCACACCTCCGACAGCGCGCTCGGCACGCCGCGCGCGAAGCTGAAAGCATGCGACAGCGTCGGTATCAGCGCCAGCGCCAGCATCGCCGTCAAGGCGATCCAGGTGAAGCGGCGAAGGTGGCGGCGCAGGGCGAGCACGGGGCGGATTGTAGGCGCCGCGATAATCGAGGGATGGCCATCCAGACCGACGACTTCGCTCCGCGCCCGCGCGTGGTCACCGCGGCCAGCGCGTCGCCGCATGAAGAGGCGCTGGAGCGCGCGCTGCGCCCGAAGATGCTCGACGAGTACGTCGGCCAGGGCAAGGCGCGCGAGCAGTTGGAGATCTTCATCGGCGCAGCGAAGAAGCGCGGCGAGGCGCTCGACCATGTGCTGCTGTTCGGCCCACCAGGGCTGGGCAAGACGACGCTGTCGCACATCATCGCGCACGAGCTCGGCGTGAACCTGCGCCAGACCTCGGGCCCGGTGCTGGAGAAGCCCAAGGACCTGGCGGCCATCCTGACCAACCTCGAGCCGCACGATGTGCTGTTCATCGACGAGATCCATCGCCTGTCGCCAGTGGTCGAGGAAATCCTCTACCCCGCGCTGGAGGACTACCAGATCGACATCATGATCGGCGAGGGCCCGGCCGCACGCTCGATCAAGCTCGACCTGCAGCCCTTCACGCTGGTCGGCGCCACCACGCGCGCCGGCATGCTGACCAACCCGCTGCGCGACCGCTTCGGCATCGTCGCGCGGCTGGAGTTCTATTCGGCGGACGAGCTCGCGCGCATCGTGCGCCGCTCGGCCGGCCTGCTCAATGCGCCGATCGACGATGCCGGCGCGTTCGAGATCGCGCGCCGCTCACGCGGTACGCCGCGCATCGCCAACCGCCTGCTGCGCCGCGTACGCGACTATGCCGACGTGAAGGCCGAAGGGCACATCGGCCAGGGCATAGCCGACAAGGCGCTGGCGATGCTCGACGTCGACCCGCAGGGCTTCGACGTGATGGACCGCAAGCTGCTCGAGGCGGTGGTGCACCGCTTCGACGGCGGCCCGGTGGGGCTGGACAACGTGGCGGCGGCGATCGGCGAAGAGCGCGACACGATCGAGGACGTGATCGAGCCCTACCTCATCCAGCAGGGCTACCTGCAGCGCACGCCGCGCGGGCGCATCGCCACGCTGGCGGCCTACCGCCACCTCGGCGTGGCGCCGCCTAAGAGCGCGCCAGACCTGTTCGACGCGGGCTGACTCCCTCACTGAGCACGCCGATCAGCCACAGCGCGCCGATGATCGCGGCCGCACTGCCGAGCTGCTGCGGCAGGCTCAAGGTGTGCGCGGTCCACAGGAAGGCCGAGGTGGCGCCGAGCAGCCCGATGAAGAGCGATAGCGCCACCCATTGCGCGCCGCGGCTCATCGCCGGGTCGAACAGAGTGCGCTGAATCTGGAACGGCGGCTTCGGGTACTTCGCTGCCACGTCGGGCGGCCGCCAGCCCGGCGGCTTGAACCACACGCGCGGCTTGTCGAGCCAGTTCGATGCGCGCCAGCAATCCTGGGCCAGCGCGGCATAGACCTCGAGGTTGGCCCACAGCGGATTCCAGCTGCGCAGCGGGCTGCGCGTGCCGTAGACCACCGGCTCGGCGTCGTCTTCTTCGATGAAGCTGCCGAACAGGCGGTCCCACACGATGAGGATGCCGCCGTAGTTCCTGTCGAGGTACTTGTCGTTCACCGCGTGGTGCACGCGGTGGTTGCTCGGTGCGCAGAACCAGCGGTCGAACCAGCCCAGGCGGCCGATCTGCTGCGTGTGTACCCAGTACTGGTAGAGCAGGTCGATCAGCGCGACGACGGCGAACACCAGCGTGGGCACGCCGAGCACGGCCATCGGCAGGTAGAAGATCCAGCCCGCGAGCCAGCCGCTGCTGGTCTGGCGCAGCGCCGTGGAGAGGTTGTAGTCCTCGCTCTGGTGATGCACGACATGCGCGGCCCAGAACAG
>VBDL01000601.1:2645-5352 GCA_005884255.1 Betaproteobacteria bacterium
TAGCAGAGGTCGTAGAGGACCAGCGCGCTGAGCCATACCGCGATCGACTTCTCGCTCAACGAGAGCCACGCGAAGTGCACGTAGACGATGGCATAGATGCCGACCGTCATCGCCTTCGTGAACACGCCGGCGATCTGGCTCATGATGCCCAGCCCGATGCTGTTCAGCGCATCGTTGAGGCGGTAGGTGTTGCGCCCGCGTGCCAGTCCGACCACGAACTCGATCGCGATCAGCAGCAGGAACACGGGCGTGGCGAGAACGATGATCTGGGCGCCTTGCATGATGGCGCGATGTTCGCCCCGATGGCGACGCGCCGGTAGAGGAATCGCCCTCAGTGAACCGTTGCGTCAGCGCGCTGACGTGATCGCGCTATTCGGCGACGCCGACGCGCGCGTCGCCCTCGCTCTCGTCGAGCGACGGATCCTCGAGGTGGTAGTCGTCGTTCCAGCCGACCAAGGTGAAGCCCTGCGGCGTGTAGAGCAAGCGGTTGATCGTCGCGTTGCCCAGGTGCCAGGTGCGCGGCGCCTGCAGCGTAATGCGCGACGCGGCGCGGTACAGGCAGTCCATCACGCCGCCGTGTGCGACGAGCGCGATGGTCTGGCCGAGATGCGCCTGCGCCAGCGCAGTGGCAGCGGCCACGGCGCGCGTGTAGAAACCGAGCAGCGTTTCGCCGCCCTCGGGGCCGAACTCGGGATCGCGCCGGCGCCAGCGCTGCGACTGCTCGGGCCAGCGCTCTTCGATCTCGGCGAAGGTGTAGCCCTCGAAGATGCCGAAGCCGCGCTCACGCAGCCCGCGCGCCGGCATGACGGCCAAGCCGGCGCGGCGCGCCACCGCGCTCGCCGTCTCGTGGGCGCGCGACAGGTCGCTGGCGTAGATCGCGTGCAGGTCCTCGGCAGCCATCGCTTGGCCCAGGCGCCGCGCCTGCTCGCGGCCGCGCTCGTTCAGCGGCACGTCGAGCTGGCCCTGGATGCGCGTGTCCACGTTCCAGGCGGTCTCGCCGTGGCGGATGGCGATGACGCGAGTGGTCTCTGAATACGGCATGCGCAGGAGATTAGCCGAGCAAGCGGCGGTTCAAGGTGTAGGTGCCGGAAAAGCGTGCCTCGGCGAGCACGCGCCCGGCGATCGCGGCGCGCGCCTCGGCGCCGGTGAAGGCGCCCTCGACCGGCAGCTTGGCCGCCGACAGCGCATACAGCGTGAACACGTAGTGGTGCAGCCGCGCGTCGTTGAAGGGCGGGAACGGTCCGTCGTAGCCAAAGTACTGGCCGCTCATCTGCGGGTCGCTGGCGAACCAGCCGGTGTAGTCGTTGACGCCATGGCGTGCGCCGTGCAGCGTCGCCGGGCCGGCCTTGCCGCGCGGCGTGAAGCCGCTGCTGAACTCGCCTTCGATGATCTCGCTCAAGCTCGGCGGCAGGTCGACCAGCACCCAGTGGAAGAAGTCCACGCGCGGCAAGTCGGCGGGCACTTCGCGGTCGGGCTGATTGACGTCGTCACCGCGGCTGGGCACATCGGGGTCGTGGCAGATCAGCGCGAACGACTGCGTGCCTTCAGGCACCTCGCTCCACGCGAGGTGCGGATTGACGTTGGCGGAGAAGCTCACCAGGCTCGCCGGATCGGGCCGACCGGCGGCGTACTTCTGCGGGATGCGCTGGCCGTCGACCCAGCTGTCGCTCGTGAGCTTCATGTGGCCTCCTCGAACGTTGTCACACGCCCCAGACGATTTCGTGGTCCGCCGCCTGCGCGCGCCTGAGCATCTCCACCAGCGGCCAGGCGCGCTGGCGCAGCGAGATGAAACCCTCGCGCCGCGGCGGCGACCCTTCGCTCTCGGCCTGCGCGCGCACCGCTTCTTCGTCGGCCACCGCCTTCTCCAGCGCGGCGATCGCCGCCGGCATCGCCACCGGCTCGATGATGCCCTTGGGTGCCGGCTCCTTGCCGATGATGCGCAGCAGCTGGTCGCCGGTGGGCCCGAGCATGATCAGGTCGCCGGCGGCCTTGGAGCGGAACTTGTAGAGCATCGGCGGGGTTAGCGGTAGATGTACTCGCGATTGAACGGATACTGAGATTGTGCGCCGCGCAGCGGCCCGTCATCGAGGCGGCCGCTGGGTTTGGCGGCAAGCATTTGTTGCAGCGAGACCCAGCCGCGCTCGAAGGCCATCGCGCTGCCGGCGAGGTAGAGCCGGTATGCGCGGATCACCTGCTCGCTCGCCACCTCGCGCGCATGGCGCAGGCTCGCTTCGAGCCCGTCGGACCAGGCCCACAGCGTGCGTGCGTAATGCGGCCGCAGGTTCTCGGTATCGAGCATCTCCAGCCGCGCCTCGCTCATCACGCGCAGCACGTGCGACACATGCAGCAACTCGCCGCCGGGGAAGATGTAGCGCTCCATGAAATCGCCCAGGCCGGCGCCGAGCTGGTGGTTCTTGGTGCCGCCGGCGGTGATGCCGTGGTTCATCAGCAGGCCACCCGGCTTGAGCAGGCGCTGGATCTTCGCGAAGTAGGCCGGCAGCTGCGCGCGGCCCACGTGCTCGAACATGCCCACCGAGGCGATCTTGTCGAAGGGCTCGTCCTCGGGCAGGTCACGGTAGTCGCGCAGCTCCATCGTCACGCGGCCCTTGAGCCCGCGCTCCTCGATCAGCCGGTTCACGTGCGCGTGCTGGTTCTTCGACAGGGTGATGCCGCCGGCGCGCACGCCGTAGCGCTCGGCGGCCCACAG
>VBDL01000604.1 GCA_005884255.1 Betaproteobacteria bacterium
CGCTCGAGCGCGAAGGCCTGGACCTCGCCGTGCGCCTGGCCGCGCCGGAGCAGGCGGCCGCGCACTGGAAGCCGCTGGCGCAAGAGCGCACGCTGCTCGTCGCGGCGCCAGCGCTGGCACGGCGCATCGGCCGCGTAGGCGACCTGGCGGCGCCGCCGCTGCTCGTCTTCCACCACCCGGTGGAGCGCTTCGCCGCGCTGTCATGGTCGCACTGGTACGAGCGCCTCGGCCTGCACAAGACGGCGACGCAGCCGGTGTTCCAGTTCTCGCAGTACGAGCATGTGCTGAAGGCCGCCGCCGCGGGCCTCGGCGTGGCCATCGGCCGCACGCCGCTGGTGCTGCCGCTGCTGCGCTCGGGCGAGCTCGAGGTGCTGCTGCCCGAGCACAGCGCCGACGGGCCCATGTACTACCTGCTGCTGTCCGAGCGCGGCGCGCAGCGGCCGGAAGTGCAGGCATTGGCCGAGTGGATCGAGCAGGAGTTGGCGAGCGAGGCGTTCGGCTAAGCGCCGGCTAACCGTGGTCCGACGCCTCTTCGCGCGGCACGCGTCGCAGCACGATGCCGAGCGTCATCACGCCGGCGAGCATCAACAGGCCCGGCCCGAACCACAGCGCCCAGGTACTGCTCTTCAGCGGCGGGCGATAGAGCACGAAGTCGCCGTAGCGCTCGCTCAGATACGCGAGCACCTGCGCGTCGCTGTCGCCATGGCGCAGGCGCTCGCGCAGCTCGCTGCGCAGGTCGGGCGGGTCACTGCACCGCGGCGGCAGCGGCAAGGCCTCGCGCTCGATCGAGGAAATCAAGCTCGTGTTCGAGCGCAACAAGGGCGCGATCTATGCGATCTACAACCGCGCGCTGCGCGAGGACCCGGCGCTGCAGGGCAAGGTCGTGGTGGAGCTGAAGATCGCGCCGTCGGGCGGCGTCGTCGATTGCCGCGTGGTGTCGAGCGAGCTGCATGCCTCCGAGCTCGAATCCAAGCTGCTCGCGCGCATTCGCCAGTTCGACTTCGGCGCGAAGGACGTCGACACGATGGTCGTCACCTGGCCGGTCGACTTTCTGCCCTCGTGACATCGCGCGCCGGCGAACTTCGGACACCCTGATTCATCGAATCAGGGTGTTCGATGTTTGAGAGGAGCGCACGATGATCCGCAAGCTCAAATCCGGCGAATACCGGCTCTATTCGCGCAAGACCGATCCGAAGACCGGCAAGCACCGCAATCTCGGTACGTTTTCGACACTCGAAGACGCGCAACGCCATGAGCGCGCGGTGCAATATTTCAAGCGGCACGGTTGAGCGATTGTCAATTCATGACTTTGTGGTAAGTTTGCGCTGGCAATGCATGTGTCATTGCGCACAGCAATAAGAAGAAGCCGGAGGGAGGAATTTGCCAGTCGCACTATTTCCACGAGACCTCCCCATGACAAAAACCTACGCTCAAATCCAGAAACAAATTGCGGCCTTGCAGCGCGATGCTGAAAAACTCAAGCGGCAAGAGGTGGACGGGGTGATTGCCCGCATCAAGGAGGCGATCCAGGTCTACGGCTTGACG
>VBDL01000605.1 GCA_005884255.1 Betaproteobacteria bacterium
GAACGACGTGCAGAAGCTCAACCCGCTGCACGTGGTGATCGCCGGTGTGATCGCCGCACTGGTCTTCATCGTGACGCTGATCCTGCTGGTCCGCTGGGTCATCGGCAGCGGCGTCGCGACTTGAACGAATGAATTCTGAACGATTGGATTGAGGAGAACGTATGTCGGCAGCGACGCATCAGGGATCCGCTCCCAACTACTTCGTGCCCGCGCCATCGCGGCACCCGGTGCTGGCCTCCGCCGGCCTGTTCTTCGTGATCCTCGGCGCCAGCCAGTGGGTCAACGGCGCAGCCTGGGGCAAATACTCGGTGTTCCTCGGCCTGCTGTGGTGGGCCATCGTGCTGTTCCAGTGGTTCCGCGACTCGGTGGGCGAGAGCGAGGGCGGCCTCTACGGTGACCGCATCGATGTCTCCTACCGCTGGAGCATGAGCTGGTTCATCTTCTCCGAGGTGATGTTCTTCGGCGCCTTCTTCGGTGCGCTGTACTGGGCACGCACCTACAGCGTGCCGACGCTGGGCAACCTCGACCACATGGTGCTGTGGCCCGACTTCAAGGCCGTGTGGCCGAGCGTCGCGGCCGGCATGACGGCCTCGCCGGCGGGCACCGTCGACCCGTTCACGACCATGGGCCCGTGGCCGATCCCGACGATCAACACCGCGCTGCTGCTGACTTCGGGCCTCACGCTGACCATCGCGCACCATGCCGTGATCGGCAACCACCGCGCGAAGGCCGTGGCCTTCATGTGGATCACCGTGCTGCTGGGCGCCATCTTCGTCGGCCTGCAGGCCTTCGAGTACCACCATGCGTACAGCGAGCTGAACCTCAAGCTCAGCTCCGGCATCTACGGCTCGACCTTCTTCATGCTCACCGGCTTCCACGGCTTCCACGTGTGCGTGGGCGCGCTGATGCTGCTGTTCATCACGCTGCGCCTGCAGAAGGGTCACTTCACGCCGAACCGCCACTTCGGCCTCGAAGGTGCGGCCTGGTACTGGCACTTCGTCGACGTCGTGTGGCTGGGCCTGTACGTCGTCGTCTATTGGCTCTGATCGTCAGCGATCGCTGAAGACGCAAACGCCGCTTCATGCGGCGTTTGTTGCTTCAAGAACCTACCGGAAGCCCTGTGGGCCGGATCCAGCCCAGCTTGTAGCTCAGCAAAATGAAGAGAAACAGCGCCAGCGACAACCCGATGCGCCAGGCCAGCGCCTTGGCCATGCGCGAGTCCGCGCGTTCGCTGTCGCGGCGGTGGCGCATCATGAACCAGCCGGCGCTGGCCAGTGCGCCCAGGATGGCCACGAAGGCCAGCAGGATGACGATCTTCATTGGCGTCGATTATTCATGAGGATTCCGCGCTGGCTCGTCATCCTGTTCGGTGCACTGCTCGGCGCGGCCGTCACCGCTCGGCTCGGCCTGTGGCAGCTCGACCGCGCACAGCAAAAGCGCGCGCTGCACGCGCTGATCGAGCAGCGCATGGCGCAGCCGTCGCTCGATGGCGCTGCGCTCGCGACCACCCCCGAGGTCGCGGCGCAGCAGCACTACCGCCCGGTGCGGCTGCGCGGCCAGTGGCTGGCCGAGCGCACGGTGTTCCTCGACAACCGGCAGATGAACGGCCGGCCCGGCTTCTTCGTCGTCACGCCACTGCGTCTGGCCGATGGCGGCGCGGTGCTCGTGCAGCGCGGGTGGGTGCCGCGCGATCTCGCGCAGCGCACGCGTTTGCCGGCGATCGACACGCCCGCCGGTGAGCGTGAGCTGCAGGGCCGGATTGCCCCCGCTCCGGGGCGGCTGTTCGAGTTCGATGCGGCCGCCTCGGGGCCGATCCGGCAAAATGTCGATCTCGGCGCCTTTGCCGCCGAGATCGGCGTCGTGCTGAAGCCGTTGTCCGTCCAGGAGCTGAGCGTCGACGCC
>VBDL01000606.1 GCA_005884255.1 Betaproteobacteria bacterium
CAGCATCACGCGCGCTGCCGCGATGGACCTGCCGCCCGCCGCGAGCGAGGCGCAGGCACTGGCCGAGCTGAAGACCATTGCGCAAAAGAACAAGCTGCTCAAGAGCTTCATCGGCCAGGGCTACCACGGCACCTTCACGCCGGGCGTCATCCTGCGCAACGTCCTCGAGAACCCGGCCTGGTACACGGCCTACACGCCCTACCAGGCAGAGATCAGCCAAGGCCGCATGGAGGCGCTGGTCAACTTCCAGACCATGGTCTGCGACTTGACCGGCCTGGCCATCGCC
>VBDL01000607.1 GCA_005884255.1 Betaproteobacteria bacterium
GGGTGAGCATTTCGCCGCGTTGTTCCAATACCCCGGTGTCACCGGTCGCGTGCGCGAATTGCAACCCCTGGCTGACGAAGTGCACGCCAAGGGCGGCCTGGTGATCGTCGCCGCCGACCTGCTGGCGCTGGCCGTGCTCACGCCGCCCGGCGAGCAAGGCGCCGACATCGCCTGCGGCACCACGCAGCGCTTCGGCATGCCGATGGGCAATGGCGGCCCGCATGCCGCCTACCTCGCGTGCAAGGACGAATACAAGCGCTCGCTGCCCGGGCGCCTCGTCGGCGTCAGCGTCGACGTGCATGGCCGCCCGGCTTATCGCCTCGCGCTGCAGACGCGCGAGCAGCACATCCGCCGCGAGAAGGCGACGTCGAACATCTGCACGGCGCAGGTGCTGCCTGCGGTGGTGGCCAGCATGTACGCGGTCTACCACGGGCCGCAGGGCCTCAAGCGCATTGCGCGCCGCGTGGCCAGCTACACCGCGGTGCTGGCTGCCGGCCTGACGGAACTCGGCTGCACGCTGGCGCATGAAAACGCCTTCGACACGCTGCAGGTGAACACCGGCGCCAAGACCGACGGCGTGCTCGCCGCCGCGCAGGCCGCCGGCATGAACCTGCGCAAGGCCTCGGCGGCGAGCGTATCCATCACGCTGGACGAGACGACCACGCGCGACGACATCAAGGCCCTGTGGCGCGTGTTCGCCGCCGACAAGGCCCTGCCCTCCTTCGATCGCTTCGAGAAGGGCATCGCGCCGCTGTACCCGGCATCGCTGGCGCGCGGCAGCGCCTTCCTCACGCACCCGGTGTTCAACACGCACCACAGCGAGACCGAGATGCTGCGCTACATCCGCAGCCTGTCGGACAAGGACCTGGCGCTCGACCGCTCGATGATCCCGCTCGGCTCGTGCACGATGAAGCTCAACGCGACCAGCGAGATGATCCCGATCACGTGGCCGGAATTCGCGCAGGTGCACCCGTTCGCGCCGCGTGAGCAGCTCGCCGGCTATGCGCAGCTCGATGACCAGCTCTGCGCGTGGCTGACGCAGGCCACCGGCTATGCCGGCGTGAGCCTGCAGCCCAATGCTGGCTCGCAGGGCGAGTACGCGGGCCTTCTCGTCATCAAGGCCTGGCATGCGTCGCGCGGCCAGGCGCAGCGCAACATCTGCCTGATTCCCGAGTCGGCGCACGGCACGAACCCGGCGAGCGCGCAGATGGTCGGCTTGCAGGTGGTGGTCACCAAGTGCGATGCCGAGGGCAACGTCGACCTCGCCGACCTGACGAAGAAGTGCGAGCAGTACAGCGACAAGCTGGCCTGCGTGATGATCACCTACCCGTCGACCTACGGCCTGTTCGACACGCACGTGAAGGAGCTGTGCGCCATCGTGCACCAGCACGGCGGCCGCGTGTACGTCGACGGCGCCAACATGAACGCGCTGGTCGGCGTGGCGGCGCCGGGCGAGTTCGGCGGCGACGTGAGCCACCTGAACCTGCACAAGACCTTCTGCATCCCGCACGGCGGCGGCGGCCCCGGCGTCGGCCCGGTGTGCGTGGTCGACGACCTCAAGCCCTTCCTGCCTGCGCATCGCAGCTCGGGCCTAACAGGTGAGCAGCGCGTGGGCGCGGTCAGCGCCGCGCCGCTGGGCAATGCCGCGGTGCTGCCGATCAGCTGGATGTACATGCGCATGATGGGCGCCGACGGCCTGACGCAAGCCACCGAGACGGCCATCCTCAGCGCCAACTACATCGCGGCACGCCTGGGCGAGCACTACGACATCCACTTCAGCGGCAACATCGACGGCATCAAGGGCGGCGGCGTCGCGCACGAGTGCATCCTCGACCTGCGCCCGCTGAAGGACAGCTCCGGCGTCAGCGCCGAAGACGTGGCCAAGCGGCTCATCGACTACGGCTTCCACGCACCGACCTTGAGCTTCCCGGTGGCCGGCACCTTGATGGTCGAGCCCACCGAGAGCGAGCCGCTGGTCGAGCTCGACCGTTACTGCGACGCGATGATCGCCATCCGCGCCGAGATCGCGAAGATCGAGAGCGGCGCGTGGCCGAAGGACGACAACCCGCTGAAGAACGCGCCGCACACCGCGGAGGCGCTGCTCAAGAGCGACTGGCCGCACGCCTACTCGCGCGAGGACGCGGCCTTCCCGGTGGCAACGCTGCGGCGTGCGAAGTACTGGTCGCCGGTCGGCCGCGTCGACAACGTCTACGGCGACCGCAACCTGTTCTGCGCTTGCGTGCCGGTGGCGGAATACGAGTCCGCTTGAAGCGCCTGGCCCTCTCCATGCTCACCGCGGCGCTGCTCACAGGTTGCATCGAGGGCCAGTTCTTCTACCCGGACCAGCGCGTCTACAGCACGCCGGCGCAATTCGGCCTGCAGGCGCAGGACCTGTGGTTCGCGAGCGAGGATGGCAGCCGCCTGCATGCGTGGTGGCTG
>VBDL01000608.1 GCA_005884255.1 Betaproteobacteria bacterium
AATCCGGCAGCGAGTTCCGGCCGCGCACCGAGCAAGCGTCGGACGGCCTGCAGGATGTCCCACCGCCCGCCGTAGTTCAACGACACCTCCTCGGCCGGTCGACGCCAGTTCTCCGTGCTGAAGGCAAACAGTGTCAGGTACTCGACGCCCTGCTCGAGGCACTCCGCGACGGTCCGGCGAACCGCCTCGACGCCGCGCTGGGTGGGCCCAACGGCCATTGCCATCCATGATGATCGCGATGTGCCGCGGGACCGGGCCGGTCACGGGGACGGTATGGGTTGAGCTCTCAAACTCGGCCATCGGCGTCAAGCCCGATCGCAGATTCCGTCGCGAGCCGGATCGGCATGATTCGATCGAGCGCGCGAGCGTCAGTTCGCTCGTCGCCTGCAGCCGCCCGTCGGGGGCCCAGCGTGCGCTCCGATGGAATCGCGAGCCCGTCGTCGGGGTCAAAGACTTAAAAGGGTTTAGCAGTCCGAGCCAACCGTGCCCGGACTCGCGACTTCCCGCCACGGAGAGTGCTCATGGGCACGCATTTGTATGAAGCCGACAGCCGGGTCGGCAGCGTG
Organism: Betaproteobacteria bacterium; assembly: GCA_005884255.1. Classification (GTDB taxonomy): domain Bacteria; phylum Pseudomonadota; class Gammaproteobacteria; order Burkholderiales; family Burkholderiaceae_C; genus VBDL01. The sequence continues at coordinate 567 of VBDL01000608.1, forward strand.
GGGGCGCCCGAGGTCGCCTACCTGTCGGGGCCGCTTCGCGGGCGAACCCTCCCGATCACGCAGTCGCGGCTTCACCTCGCCGGTGCGAGCGGCCAACTGCTCTCGGCGGACGAGGCCCGGTACGTGCCGGACGTGGTCACCCTTGAGCGCACGGGCGCGGACTATCGACTGGCGGCATCGCCGCACCGTGCCCTGTGGGTCAACGGTCAGTCCGTCGAGGTCCGTTTGCTCCAGCCCGGCGACCTGATCGAGATCGAGGACGGCCCGGTGCTGCGCTTCCAACTCCATACATCCGAGGCGCTTGCTGACGAGTGGACCGCGGCGCAGCGCTCGACGCGGTCGCCCCGGGCACGGGCCCCGCGCGCACCGGGGGCGTTACGACGGCTGCTCCGGAGACAGCCTCGCAGCGCGGTGCTCGCCGTCGTGGTCGGCGCGCTCGCCCTCGTGCTTGGCGCGATCGCTGTGCAGAGCCTGCGCACCCGCGACCTCGAGCAGCAGGTCCTGCGCGAGCAGAAGCACGTCGCCGACCTGGCCGACATGCTGCGCAGGTTCGAGGGCCAGGCCCTCACGCGCGGCGAGCTGCGCGAGGCGCTGAGCAAAGGCCTGGTGAGCACCGACGAAAGGCTCAGGGCGCTCGAAGCCGGTTCGGCAGCGGTCAGCCAGATCATCGCCCGCGCCTCGGGCTCGGTGGCGCTGGTCCAGGGTCGCTATGGTCTCCAGGATCCCGTGACCAAGCGGCCGCTGCGCTATGCCGTGACCAAGGACGGCAAGCCGATTCGCATGCCCGACGGCCGGCCACTGATGACGCTCGCTGGCAGTGGTCCGCCGGTGGCCATCCGGTTCGGCGGCACGGCCTTCGTCGCAGGGCAGGACGGCATGCTCATCACCAACCGCCATCTGGCACTGCCGTGGGAGGACGAGCCGGCGCAGGCGGCGATCCAGGACCTGGGGCTCGAGCCCGTGATCCACCGCATGCGCGGCTACCTGCCCGGCGCGACGGAGCCTTTCGACATGCACCTGCTGCGCGCCAGCGACACGCGTGACGTCGCCGTGCTGCGTGGCGAAGGGGCGGCGCGCAGCGCGCCGCCGCTGGTGCTGTCGGACCACTCGCCGTCGCCCGGCGACACGGCCATCCTGCTCGGCTACCCGGCGGGCGTTCGCGCCCTTCTCGCTCGTGCCGGCGATGCCTTCGTCAAGGAACTGAGCCATCGAGCCGACCTGGATGACGACGGGGTGGTGCAGGAACTCTCCCGCGCCCGACTCGTCAAGCCGCTGGCCAGCAGCGGCATCGTCGCTCAGGTCTCGGACGAGGCGGTCGTCTACGACGCGCAGACGACCTCCGGCGGCAGCGGAGGTCCGGTGCTCAACCTGCGCGGCGAAGTCGTCGCGGTGAACCGCGCGACGCTGCCGGAGTTTGGCGGGTCGAACATCGGCGTGCCGGCGTTGCATGCGCTCGAGCTGATCCAGAAGCTGAAGGTCGCGGCGACGGATCAGCCGCGTTCGGCGAGTCGATAGGCGCCCTTATCCGACTGTCGCGTACGCTGGCGTTTCGGGTCGCGCGTTACTGTAAGCGTCTCGACTGGGAATGACCGAGCTGCGGCTCATGCCCCCGCGCATCGTGCTCTTTGCCTGCGGCCTGTTGCTGGCATGCTCGCGAGCACGACCATCGCCGTCATCAGCTTGGTCAGCGACGCGATCGGCGCCGCGGTGTTTACATCCCGCCATCACCCAGATCACGAGCCAGCGCAGCCGGACGGTGCTGGTCGAGCGCGCCTGCGAGCGGTGTACCAGCCCGTGCCGCGCCCGTGGCCTGCACTCGGAAGCACGGCGCAAACCGCTGCGCCAATCGTCGTACCAAGCGGCCCGACAATGCCAGCGGACCAGGCCGCGGGCGGCGTCGAACCCGATGCCGAGGGAAGGTAGCTGGCCGATCT
>VBDL01000609.1 GCA_005884255.1 Betaproteobacteria bacterium
CAGCAACTGCAATGCAGCCGTGCAGGCGAGCGAGATGACGAGGATCAGCAGCGGCAACGTGCCGAGCGCGATCCCCGCGCCGACCTGCACGCTGTCGATGCCCAGGGCGCCTGCGTCGAGCGAACGCGGGTCCGCCGAGAAGAGCTGCAGCAACGCGTTCTGGATCACGATCGACAGCCCGAAGGTGACGACCATCGATGGCAGTGGATCCTTGCCGAGCGTGCCGTTGAGCACGTAGCGCTGCAGCGCATAGCCGAAGCCGAAGCCTGGCAGCAAAAGCGCCACGCCGATCGCCAGGGGATGCCAGGGCAAGACCGTCGCGATGGCGATGGCGGCGAAGGCGCCGAGCACGACAAAATCGCCGTGCGCCACATTCGTCAAGCGCATCACGCCGAACATCAGCGACAGGCCGAGCGCGAACAGCGCGTACAGGCTGCCCAGCAGCACGCCTTGAAGCAGGGTTTCGAGCATTGCCTTCAGTCTCCGAAGTACGCGGCGCCGATCTGCGCGCGCGTCAGCGCTTGGCTGTCACCGGCCAGAGCAACGCGCCCTTCCTGGAAGCAGTACAAGCGCCGCGAGACGCGTTGTGCGACGCTCACGTCCTGCTCGACGATGACCACGCTCATGCCTTCGGCCGTGATGCTCGGCATGGCGTCGTAGATCTCCTTGATGACGACAGGCGCAAGGCCGAGCGAGATCTCGTCGCACAACAGGACCTGCGGGTTGCTCATCAACGCGCGGCCGATGGCCACCATCTGCTGCTGGCCGCCGGACAACTGCGTCGCAGGCAAGCGCCGCTTGTCCTTCAATATGGGGAACAGCGCGTACAGGCGCGCCAGGCTCCATGGGCCGGGACGGCGGGCGAAGCCACCCATCAGCAGGTTCTCTTCCACGCTCAGGCTGGGAAAGAGCCTGCGGCCCTCGGGCACCATCGCCATGCCGCGTCGCACGATCTCGCCCGGTGGCAGGCCGCCGATGTCCGCGTCGGCATAGCGCACGGCCTGCCGCGGTACACACACCAGGCCGGTCAGCGCTCTGAGGAACGTGCTCTTGCCGGCCCCGTTGGCGCCGATGATGGCCACCAGCTCGCCGGCATGGAGCTCGAAGTCGATGCCGAACAAGGCTTGCGCATCGCCATAGCCGGCGACGAGGCCGCGGGTCTGGATCAGTGCCGAGCTCATACCTCCATCCCCATGTAGACGCGCCGCACCTCGGGGTTGGCCATCACCTCGCGCGGTTCGCCCTCGGCGAGCTTGCAGCCGAAGTTGATCACGTACAGCTTGTCGGCGAGCGATAGCAGCGCATGCACCACATGCTCGATCCAGATCATCGTCACGCCGCGTGACTTGATCCGCTTCAGCTCATCGACGAGCTCTTTCGCCTCATGCTCGGTCAGCCCGCCGGCGATCTCGTCGAGCAGCAGCAGCTTGGGCCGCGTGGCAAGCGCGCGCGCCAGCTCGAGCCGCTTGCGGTCGAGCAGGGTCAGGCTGCCGGCCAGTGTGTTGGCCTTGGCCAGCAGGCCGGTCTCGGACAGCACGTCGCGCGCCGTGGCCCAGGCCTCGCGCTCGGGCTGGCCACCGCCGAAGCAGGCGGCGGTGACGAGGTTCTCGAACACGGTCATGTGGCCGAAGGGCTGCGGCACCTGGTAGCTGCGCCCGATGCCGCCACGGCAGCGCTGGTGCGCGCGCAGCGTGGTGATGTCGCGGCCATCGAAGCGGACCATGCCTGCATCGACCCGCACGTCGCCGCTGATCAGGTTGAACAGCGTCGTCTTGCCGGCGCCGTTCGGGCCCAGGATGCCCAAGGTCTGGCCCTCGGTCACCGACAACGAAATGTCGTCGGTGACCTTGAGTGCACCGTAGGACTTGCTCACTCGATCGAGCGTCAGCAGCGACATTTCGACGGCCCGAGGTCAGAGCGGAAACACGGCCTTGAGCCACAGAGCGTTACCGGCCGCGCGGTTGCGCACACCGGTTTCGGTCTGGTACTTCAAGGTCACGAACCATCCCTTGCCGCTGTCGTACTTGATCGACGGCCCGATCGCGAGGGCACGACCCTTGTTGTCGGGAACCGTCGCGCCGGCCTGCTTGTCATCGGTGACCTGACGGTACAAATAACCCCCGGCACCGAGCACCCAGCCGTTGCCCAATCCCCACCCCGCGTCGTAGTCGACGATGAACTCGTCGCCCGAGCGATAGTCGGTGTCCTTGTTCTTGGCGTTCAGCGCGTACATCAGCTTGGCGTCGGCATTCAGGCCGCTCGGGTCGATGCGCGACACGCCGGCGATGCCATGCACGGCCCAGTAGTTGCGGCCGATGTTCGCGAGGTCGGTGCGGTTGTAGCGGCCGGTCGGCGCAAAGAAGTCG
>VBDL01000610.1 GCA_005884255.1 Betaproteobacteria bacterium
CGGCGTTTCGGCAGCGCCGGCGCCGGTGCGCATCTCGGCGCGGTCGGCGGTGTGCGGATGGAAGGCCACGACCTTCGGGACGCGCTCCTGCAGCAGCAGCAGCGTCGCCTGCAGCTGCGGGTCGATCTCGAAGCGGCGCTGCATCGGCTGGCCGAGCAGCAGGTGCGCGATCGCAAGCAGGCTCATGCCCTGGTGGTGGGCCATGAACGAGCGCACCACCGCGCCGGCCTGGCCGCGCGGCACGCGCGACGGCGTGTAGTCGATCGCCTCGTAGTAGCCGAAGGTGCCGGTCAGGCCTTCGCCCGCGAGACGCTGCAGGTTCTGGCAAGCGGCCTTGGGGTCGATCATCAGCGCCATCACCGTTGCATACGGCGCGACCACCAGGTCCTCGGCGAGCCCGCGCTTCAGGCCCAGGCCCGGCACGCCGAAGGCGCGGTACTGGTAGTTCAGCGCGGTGTCGGTGGCGTTGTAGCCCGACTCCGAGATGCCCCAGGGCACGCCGCGCTGGCGGCCGTAGTGGATCTGCCGCTCCACCGCGGCACGCATGGTCTGGTCGAGCAGGGTGTACTCGTAGCTGGGCATCACCAGCATCGGCATCAGGTACTCGAACATCGAGCCGCTCCACGACAGCAGGATCGGCTCGCCGCCGGCGGTGGTGAGCAGCCGCCCGAGCGCGAACCAGCTTTCCTGCGGCGCATGGCCTTGCGCGATCGCGACGAAGCTGCACAGCCGGATCTCGGACGCGAGCAGGTCGTAGTGGCCGGAGTCGCGCCGGTGCTCGTCGACGTTGTAGCCGATGGCCATCAGGTTGCGCGCCGGATCGTAGAGGAAGCCGTAATCCATCTCGGCCAGCGCGCCGGCGCGCGCGCCGAGGTGCTGCAGCATCGTGCTGCGGGCGAGCAGGGCCGACACGTCCCAGCCGGCGTTGCCGTTCGCGGCCGTCGCCGCCGGGGCGAGCAATTGCAGCTCGGCCTGTGCCGCGCGGCATTGCGCGTCGAGCGCGATGGCCCAGCGCTGCGCCTCGGTCATCGCGCCGACGTCGATCGTCGCTGCCGAATCGGGAACCACCCACTCGAGCACCTCGGCAGCGCAGGCGACGAGCCCGTCGAACGCGGTCGACAGCGAGCCGGGCTCCGCCAGCGGCGGCTCGGCGTCCATCGCGTTGGCGAGCAGCACCTCGAAGCGCGCGATCGGGTGGCCCGCGCCGTCCTTGCCGACGGCGCGGCGCAGCAGTTGCAGCGTGTCCTGCATGCCGGCGAACAATCGCGCAGGCTGCGGTGTCTCCTCGGCCAGCGCCTGCAGCCCGGCGCGCAGGGTCAGCAGGTGGCCCGCGAGGTTGCCGCTGTCGACAGACGAAACATAGGCCGGCCGAAGCGGGTGCAGCGTCTGGGTGTCGTACCAGTTGTAGAAGTGGGTCTGGTACTTGTCCATCTTCTCGAAGGTGTCGAGCGCGTTGCTGGTGCGCGCGATCAGCTGGCCGAGCGTGATGTAGCCGAAGTCGTAGGCCGTCAGGTTGGCGAGCAGCGAGAAGCCCATGTTGGTGGGCGACGTGCGGTGGGCGATGCGCGCCACCGGGTGTTCCTGCATGTTGTCGGGCGGCAGCCAGTGGTCGGCCGCGCCGACGAAGGTGTCGAAGAAGGCCCAGGTGCGGCGCGCGAGATGGCGCAGGAACACGGTCTGCTCGGCGCTGATGGCCGACAGGCGCCGCTGCAGCGGGCGGTTCAGCCACCACACGACGGCGGGCGAGGCGAACCACAGCACGAGGATCGGCCACGCGACGGCCAGCGATTCGGGCCGCCAGATGGCGAGGCCGACCGCGCTTGCGAGCGCGAGTGCCGGCGCGAAGCCCATCGTCTTCAGCGTGTGCAGCAGGTCGGCGATGCCACCCGGATCGACGCGTGGCGCGACGTCGGCCGAGGCCTGCCATTCGAGCAGCCGGCGCCGCGTGATCCACAGTCGGCCGAGCGTGCGCAACACCGCATCGAGGCTGAACGCGGCCTCGTAGGGCAGGCAGGTCAGCGTGAGCGTGGCCTGGCCGAGCTGGCGCAGCGCAGAGGGCACCGCGGCGCTGAGATGCTGGCGCGCGCGCAAGGACTCGGGCTTGCGCAACAGGTCGACCACGAAGGCGACCAGCGGCGGCACATACAGCACCGCCAGGCCGGCGAGGGTCCACAGCCAGGCCGGCTGCAGCACGCTCCAGCCGAGCAGCAGCAGCAGCGTGAGGGCTGCCGGCGCCAGGCTGCGCCGCAGGTTGTCGAAGATCTTCCAGCGCGCGAGCGCCGACAGCGGGTTCTTCTGCCGCGTCGGCCAGCGCAGCCTCGGCATCAGCCACGCCATGATCTGCCAGTCGCCGCGCATCCATCGGTGGCGCCGGCTCACGTCGGCGTCGTAGCGCGTGGGCGACTCCTCGAACAACTGCACGTCGCTGATCAGGCCGGAGCGCGCATAGCAGCCTTCGAGCAGGTCGTGGCTCAGGATGCGGTTCTCGGGCAGGCGCCCGCCCAGCACATGTTCGAAGGCGTCGACGTCGTAGATGCCCTTGCCGATGAACGAGCCTTCGCCGAACACGTCCTGGTAGACGTCGGAGACGGCGCGGGTATAGGGATCGATGCCGGGCTCGCCGCCGAACAGCCGCGCATAGCGCGAGCGCGTCGTGCCGGGCAGGCTCACGCCGACGCGCGGCTGCAGGATCGC
>VBDL01000592.1 GCA_005884255.1 Betaproteobacteria bacterium
GTCGCGATCGCGCGGCCGGGGCCGATCCAGGGCGGCATGGTCCATCCCTACCTGCGCCGCCGCGACGGCCTCGAGCCCGAGGACTATCCCAGCGACGAAATCCGCCAGGCGCTGTCGCGCACGAAGGGCGTGCCGATCTTCCAGGAACAGGTGATGCAGATTGCCATCCTCGCCGCCGACTTCACCCCCGGCGAGGCCGACGCCCTGCGCCGCGCGATGGCCGCCTGGAAGCGCAAGGGTGGGCTCGGCCCCTTCCACGAGCGCCTGGTCGGCCGCATGGTCGCGAAGGGCTACACGCGCGAGTTCGCCGAGTCGATCTTCAAGCAGATCCAGGGCTTCGGTGAATACGGCTTCCCCGAAAGCCACGCCGCGAGCTTCGCGCTGCTCGCCTACGACAGCAGCTGGATCAAGCGGCACCACCCGGACGCGTTTCTCGCCGGCTTGCTGAACAGCCAGCCGATGGGCTTCTACGCGCCGGCGCAACTGGTGCGCGACGCGCGCGAGCATGGGGTGGCGGTGTTGCCGGTGGATGTGGTGGTGAGCCGGTGGGAGAGCAGGTTGGAGGGAGGTGAGGGCGCGCCACTGCACCCCGTTCGTCTCGGCCTCGACCGCATCAGCGGCCTGTCCGAAGACGCCGCGAAGCGCATCGTCACCGCCCGCGCGCAAGCCCCGTTCACGAACGTCGAAGACCTGACCCGCCGCGCCGAGCTGAACGCGCACGACCTGCGCGTGCTGGCCGAGGCCGATGCGCTGCGCGGCTTGAGCGGCCACCGCCACCAGGCCGCGTGGGCGGTCGCCGGCGTCGACACCCGCCCGACCGAGATGCTGCGCGCGACACGCCTGCACGAAGCCCCGGCGCAGCTCGCCGCACCGAGCGAGGGCGAAGACCTGCTGGCCGACTACCGCGCGCTCGGCCTCACGCTGAACCGCCATCCGGTCGCGCTGCTGCGCGAGCAGCTGAGCGCGTTCAAGTTACAGCCCGCCGCCGTGCTGCGCACCTATCCGAGCGGCCGCCTGGCGCGCGCGAGCGGCCTCGTCACCCACCGCCAGCGGCCCGAAACCGCCAAGGGCACGGTCTTCGTCACGCTCGAAGACGAGACCGGCGCGGTCAACGTGATCGTCTGGCCGACGGTGGCCGAAGCGCAGCGCCAGCCACTGCTCGGCGCCACGCTGCTCACCGTCTACGGCCAGTGGCAGCGCGAGGGCGACGTGATGCACTTGCTCGCGAGCAAGCTCATCGACCACTCACATCTGCTGCACGGGCTCGTCAGCCGCAGCCGCGATTTTCGATAGCGAGCTACGGCGCGAACCCCATCACGTCGGCCGGCTTCAGCTGCGGGATCGAGCCGCTGTGCATGCTGTGGTGCATTCCGGGCCTGCTGCGCAATGAATGGGCGCATGCGTTCAGGTTTGTGAACCTGGCCTGACACGCGTCGCGCTCGCCGGGGCAAAATGGCCGCATGAGCGCGCAACAAGTCACACCCGAACTGCGGCAATGGATCGTCGCCCAGGCGGCGGCCGGGCAGGCACCCGAGGCTGTGCTGCAGTCCATGCTCGCCAGCGGCTGGGACGAGGCGGTGGCAGTGGCCGCGCTCGAAGAGACCTTGCGCGGCTTCCTCACCGATCACGCCAAAACCCACGGCCTGCCGCCGCCGGTGCGGGTGCCCGAGCCGCTGTTCAGCGACGGCGCGACGACGCTCGATGCCGGCGACCGCGCGGTCGAGGTCATCGCCAGCCTACGCAGCCCGCGCGTTATCGTCTTCGGTGGCCTGCTCGCGGCCGACGAGTGCGACGAGATGGTCGAGCTCGCCGGCCAGCGCCTCGTTCGATCGGAGACCGTGCAGCTCGACACCGGCGGCAGCGAGGTCAACGAGGCGCGAACCAGCGAAGGCATGTTCTTCGTCCGCGAGGAAAACCCGCTGTGCGCGCGCATCGAGGCGCGCATCGCCGCGCTGCTGCAGTGGCCGCTGGAAAACGGCGAGGGACTGCAGATTCTGCGCTACCGGCCGGGTGCGCAGTACAAGCCGCACTACGATTATTTCGACCCGGCGCAGCCCGGCACACCGGCGATCCTGCGCCGCGGCGGCCAGCGCGTGGCGTCGCTGGTGATGTACCTCAACACGCCGGCGCGCGGCGGCGCCACCACCTTCCCCGAGGCCGGCATGGACGTCGGCCCGGTCAAAGGCAATGCGGTGTTCTTCAGCTACGACCGGCCGCACCCGATGACGCGCTCGCTGCACGGCGGCGCGCCGGTGT
>VBDL01000593.1 GCA_005884255.1 Betaproteobacteria bacterium
CGGGCGAGATGTCGGTGAGCAGCGGGCCCAGCGTGTAGAAGGGCGCCTCGTAGCAGGCACCGAGCTGCTTGTCGACGTTCTCCTTCACGAGCTGCAGCGGCACGTGGCCCGGGCCTTCGATCATCACCTGCACGTCGTGCTTCCACGCGACTTGCGTCAGCTCGCCCAGCGTGTAGAGCTCGGCGAACTGCGCTTCGTCGTTGGCGTCGGCGATGGAGCCGGGGCGCAGGCCGTCGCCGAGCGAGAAGCTCACGTCGTAGGCCTTCATGATTTCGCAGATCTCGTCGAAGCGCTCGTAGAGGAAGCTCTCGCGGTGGTGCGCGAGGCACCACTTGGCCATGATCGAGCCGCCGCGCGAGACGATGCCGGTGAGGCGGTTCGCGGTGAGCGGCACATAGGATCGTGAAATAGTCGACCCCCTGCTCGGCCTGCTCGATCAGCGTGTCGCGGAACAGCTCCCAGGTGAGGTCTTCGGCCTTGCCGTTGACCTTCTCCAGCGCCTGGTAGATCGGCACCGTGCCGATGGGCACCGGTGAGTTGCGCAGGATCCACTCGCGCGTCTCGTGGATGTTGTCGCCGGTGGACAGGTCCATCACCGTGTCCGCGCCCCAGCGCATGGCCCACACCAGCTTGTCGACTTCCTCCTCGATGCCGGAGGTCACGGCCGAGTTGCCGATGTTGGCGTTGACCTTCACGAGGAAGTTGCGGCCGATGATCATCGGCTCGCTTTCCGGGTGGTTGATGTTCGCGGGAATGATCGCGCGGCCGCGCGCCACTTCATCGCGCACGAACTCCGGCGTGATCTCGCGCGTCAGCGCGGCGCCGAAGCTCTGGCCGCGGTGTGGCAGCCGCTCGGTGGCCAGGCGCTCGCGCAGCTGCGCGGCAATCAGGTTCTCGCGCACCGCGATGTAGTGCATCTCCGGCGTCACGATGCCGCGGCGCGCGTAGTGCATCTGCGTGACGTTGGCGCCGGCCTTGGCGCGGCGCGGCGTCGGCGAAGCGGCCATGCGCAGCGCGGCGAGCGCCGGGTCGTGCAGCCGTTCGCGGCCGTAGGCGCTGCTGATGCCAGACAGCGGCTCGCTGTCTCCGCGGTCGGCGATCCACGCGCCGCGCAGCGCCGGCAGGCCGCGCGTGATGTCGATCGCCGCATCGGGGTCGGTGTAGGGGCCGGACGGGTCGTAGACGCGCAGGGGCGGATTGGCCTCGTGCTGGCCGTCGTGCAGCAGCGTGTCGGTCAGCGCGATCTCGCGGAACGGGACGCGCAGGTCGCCGAGGTAGGTCTTGCGGGAGCCGGGGAACGGGGTGCGCGTGATGCGGCGCGAGAGATCGTCGGTGTCGACGCGGGATGCGGTCTTGGCCATGCTGCCTCCAGGTGGGGTGCTTGCCTGGAGCGCCGCGCCTGGGGCTGCGGGGCCGAGTGCATTGTTTCCTACGCGGGGATGACCCCAATCAGGTTCAACGGGTTTGGCTTCTTGCGACCATCTCAGCCACCACACTCGCGTGAAGCGGCACCCCGACAAGCCCGCGCAGTGTAGCGCAGGGGGTCGGTTTCTATAATCATCCGAATCCCTGCGGCGAGTAACGCCATTGCCCATGAATCCCGACTACAAGCCCACAGACATCGAGCGTTCCGCCCAGGCACATTGGCAGTCGAGCGACGCCTACCGCGTGCGCGAAGACGATTCCAAGCGTGTCGATGCTGCCGTATCCGTCCGGCCGGCTGCACATGGGGCATGTGCGCAACTACACGATCAACGACATGCTCACGCGCCACCTGCGCATGAAGGGCATGAACGTGCTGATGCCGATGGGCTGGGACGCCTTCGGCCTGCCGGCGGAGAACGCCGCGATGAAGGGCAAGGTGCCGCCGGCGAAGTGGACCTACGACAACATCGCGACGATGAAGGGCCAGATGCAGGCGATGGGCCTGGCCATCGACTGGTCGCGCGAGGTCGCCACCTGCACGCCTGAGTACTACAAGTGGAACCAGTGGCTGTTCCTGAAGATGCTCGAAGCTGGCATCGCCGAGCGCCGCACGCAGGTCGTCAACTGGGACCCGGTGGACCAGACCGTGCTCGCCAACGAGCAGGTCATCGACGGCCGGGGCTGGCGCTCCGGCGCGCTGATCGAGAAGCGCGAGATCCCCGGCTACTACCTGAAGATCACGCAGTACGCCGACGAGCTGCTCGATCACGTCACGCACAAGCTGCCCGGCTGGCCCGAGCGCGTGCGGCTGATGCAGGAGAACTGGATCGGCAAGAGCGAGGGCCTGCGCTTCGCCTTCCCGCACGACATCCGCGGCGATGACGGAAAGCCCATCCAGGGCGGCCGCATGTACGTCTTCACCACGCGCGCCGACACCATCATGGGCGTCACCTTCTGCGCGGTGGCACCGGAACATCCGCTGGCCGAGCATGCGGCGAAGACGAACCCGGCACTGGCGGCCTTCATTGACGAATGCAAGCACGGCGGCACGACCGAGGCCGAGCTGGCGACGCAGGAGAAGAGGGGCCTGCCGACGGGCCTCTTCGTCACGCATCCGCTGACGAACCAGAAGGTCGAGGTCTGGGTCGGCAACTACGTGCTGATGAGCTATGGCGACGGCGCGGTGATGGGCGTGCCGGCGCACGACGAGCGCGACTTCGCGTTCGCCAACAAGTACAAGCTGCCGATCAAGCAAGTGATCGCCATCGACGGCGAGAGCAGCTACTCGACCAAGGAATGGTCGGAGTGGTATGCCGACAAGCAGCGCGGCTATTGCATCGATTCCGGCGTCATCGATGGCTTGGGCTACCAGGCCGCGGTCGACAAGGTCGCCGAGCTGCTGGGTGCCAAGGGCCTCGGCGAGAAGAAGACCACCTGGCGCCTGCGCGACTGGGGCATCAGCCGCCAGCGCTACTGGGGCACGCCGATCCCGATGATCCACTGCGACGATTGCGGCACGGTGCCGGTGCCGGAGAAAGACCTGCCGGTGGTGCTGCCCGAGGACCTGATCCCCGACGGCAGCGGCAACCCGCTGAACAAGTGCGAGCCGTTCCTCAAGGTGAATTGCCCGCAGTGCGGCAAGGCGGCGCGCCGCGAGACCGACACGATGGACACCTTCGTCGACTCGTCGTGGTACTTCGTGCGCTACTGCGATGCGCACAAGAGCGACGCGATGGTCGGCGACGGCACGCGCTACTGGATGCCGATGGACCAGTACATCGGCGGCATCGAGCACGCCATCCTGCACCTGCTGTACGCGCGCTTCTGGACCAAGGTGATGCGCGACCTGAAGCTGGTGCAGATCGACGAGCCCTTCACGCGCCTGCTGACGCAGGGCATGGTGCTCAAGGGGGCGTTCTTCCACAAGCCCGAGGGCGGAGGCAAGCACTACTACTGGGAGCACGAGGTCGACGTCATCACCAACGAGCACGGCCAGATCACCGGCGGCCGGCTCAAGAGCGACGGCACGCCGCTCGAGTACGAGATGACGACGATGTCGAAGTCGAAGAACAACGGCGTCGACCCGCAGGACCTGATCGAGCGCTGCGGCGCCGACACCGCGCGCCTGTTCGTGATGTTCGCATCGCCGCCGGAGCAGACGCTGGAGTGGAACGACCAAGGCGTCGAAGGCGCGCATCGCTTCCTGAGGCGCGTGTGGGGGTTCGCGGCGAAGCACGCCGACGCGCTGCGCAGCGCGACCGACACCGCGGCCCTGAGCGCCGACGCGAAGGCGCTGCGCCGCGAGGTGCACCTCGTGCTCAAGCAGGTGAGCTACGACTACGAACGCATGCAGTACAACACCGTGGTCTCCGGCGCGATGAAGCTGCTCAACGCGCTCGAAGGCTTCAAGGGCGATGCGCCCGGCGTGCTGCGCGAAGGCTTCTCGGTGCTGCTGCGCGTGCTGTACCCGGCCTGCCCGCACGTCACGCATGCGTTGTGGACGGAGCTCGGCCACGCCGCGGCGGCAGGTGACCTACTCGATGCGCCGTGGCCCGTTGTCGACGAGGCGGCGCTCAAGCAGGACGAGATCGAGCTGGTGCTGCAGGTCAGCGGCAAGATGCGCGGTGCGATCACCGTGCCCGCCGGCGCGCCTGAGTTCGCCAAGTTCTCCGACGGCAAGCCGGCGAAGAAGGTCATCATCGTGCCGGGCCGGCTGGTCAACGTCGTCGTATGAAGCAGGTCGGTCATCGCCGCATGGTTGAGGCCCGTGTCCACGGCGACGCGCAGACGCTGCGCAGCGGCCTGGCGATGAACGACAGCTTCGCGAGCTTCGGCTGGGCTCAGTCCACCGGACAGCGCAAGGGTGTGTATCGCTTCAAGACCTTCGAGGCGATGGAAGCGCATCGACTGGAGTGCCTGGCCCAGGCCATGGCCGCGCGGGGGCGCCTCAAATGAGCGACGTGAGCCGTCCGGCCACAGCAGAAGACCTCAAGCGCCTGGTTCAGGCTCTCGAGACGACCGGAGCGCGCTACTTGCTGATCGGAGCCTATGCCCTGCTTGCACACGGTTATCAGCGAGCCACCGTGGATATCGACTTGCTGGTCGAAGCCACGCGCGACAACGGGGAGCGCGTCAAGCAAGCCTTGCTCGTGCTCCCCGATCAGTCGGCACGCGAGATCGATCCGCAGTGGTTCACCGAGGGCGAGAACATTCGCGTCGCGGACGAGATCACCGTCGACCTGCTCTTCTCCCCCTGCGCGCAAACCTACGAAATGCTCAAGCCGCACGAAGAAATCATCGATCTCGACGGGGTACCGGTGCGCACCGTGTCGCTGCAAGGCCTGCTGCTGACCAAACAATCGCAGCGCCCCCAGGATGTGCAGGACAGCCTGGTCCTGCGCCGTGCCATCGCGGGCGGCGGGGCATGAGGCGCCGCCTGTTTTTGCAACGTGTCGCCGTGGTCCTCGCCGGCTGCGGCTTCGAGCTGCGCCGCCCGCCGGAGCTGCACTTCAAGAGCATCGCGCTGACCGGCTTCGCGCCGCGCTCGACGATGGCCACCGCGCTGCGCGACGCGCTGCGCGAGGCCAACGTGGTGATCCTCGAAGACGCGGCGCAGGCGCAGCTCACGCTGGAGGCGCTGACCGATGTCACCGA
>VBDL01000594.1 GCA_005884255.1 Betaproteobacteria bacterium
GAGCGTCAGGATCTTGCTCGGGATCGTGCGGAACACGGCGCCCGAGCCGCGGTTCTGGTTGAACGCGTTGACGCGAAAGCGCGCCAGGCCCTGGATCTCGAACGAGAAGTCGCACTCCAGCGTCTCCTCGTACATCTTGCGCTGGGCATCGTTCATGATGTCGTACACCATGTCGTGCACCTGCTTGTGCTCCAGCGGGTCGACGTTGATGCGGCGCACGTCGCCGTGCACGCGGATCATGGGCGGCAGGCCGGCCGACAAATGCAGGTCCGAGGCCTTGTTCTTGACCGAAAAGGCCAGCAGTTGGGTGATGTCCATGACGTGTGAGAGGCCCCTGCTTATGCTCGAAGGATTATGGCGACCATCAAAGACAACTTACAACAGGTCCACGCACGCATTCACGACGCTTGTGCCGCCGCGCAACGGCCCGTGCAAAGCGTCACACTGCTGGCGGTAAGCAAAACCTTCGACGCGCAGGCGGTGCGCGAGGCCTTCGATGCCGGCCAGCGTGCCTTCGGCGAGAACTACGTGCACGAGGCGCTGGCGAAGATCGATGCGTTGCGCGATCTGCAGATCGAGTGGCACCTGATCGGCCCTTTGCAGAGCAACAAGACACGCACGGTCGCCGAGGCCTTCGACTGGGTGCACTCGGTCGAGCGGCTGAAGATCGCGCAGCGTCTGTCGGAGCAGCGGCCTGCACAGTTGCCGCCGCTGCAGCTGTGCCTGCAGGTCAACATCAGCGGCGAGGCGAGCAAGAGCGGGCTGGCGCCGGCCGAGGTGGCCGAGGTCGCGCACGCGGTGGCAGCGCTGCCGCGTGTGCGCCTGCGCGGGCTGATGGCGATTCCCGAGCCGGCAGGTGACTTCGCTGCGCAGCGCGCGCCGCATCGGGCCTTGCGCGAGCTGTTCGACGCGCTGCGCCGCGACGGGCTAGCGCTCGACACCTTGTCGATGGGCATGAGCGCCGACCTCGAGGCAGCGATCGCCGAGGGCGCCACGCTGGTGCGCGTGGGCACCGCGATCTTCGGCACCCGCTAACGCGAGAGGGAAAGACGCGGCCAGCCGCCGCGCCAGAACACCGCGACATTGCCGGCGGCCACAAGCAGCAGCCTGAGCAGCGCGGCCGGCGTCCACGCATAGCCCTCGACGGCGGCCGACACGTTCAGCGCGACCACCGGAAACAGCACCGTGCAGTAGGCGGGGCGGTCGGCGCCGAGCCGGCCGACCAAGGTCAGGTAGCTGGTGAAGCCGATCACCGAGCCGGGGATGGCCAGGTACAGCCACGCGCCCACGTACTGCGCCGAAGGATCGAAGCGCGGTGACTGGCCGCTCAAGCCCGCATAGGCGGCGATGACCGTCGCGCCGATCAGCATGGCCCACGCATTGGTCTGCAGCGGCGTCTGGCCCTGGCGCTGCATCGCGCCGGACAGCAGGTTGCCCAGCGAAAAGCAGTAGGTGCCGGCCAGCGCCAGCGACAGCCCCCACAGCGTCTGCGGCTGGTCGAGGTCCTTCAGCACCTCGGTGCCGAACAGCAGCAACAGCCCAGCGATGCCTAAAGCGCCACCCAGCAGCACGCGGCCCGACAAGGGCCGGCGCTGGAACAGCCGGCCGTTCAGCGCATTCCACAGCGGCGCGGTGGAGAAGCACACGGCGACCAGGCCGCTGGCGACGAAGCGGCTCGCGTTGAGGA
>VBDL01000595.1 GCA_005884255.1 Betaproteobacteria bacterium
ACGACATCGCCGAGAAGCTGGAGTTCAGCCGCTCCAACGTGAGCATGGGGCTGAAGGAGCTGCAGTCGTGGCGCCTCGTGCGCCTGCGCCATCTGCCCGGTGATCGCCGCGAGTACTTCGAGGCGCCGGGCGATGCGTGGGAAGTCTTCCGCACGCTGGCCGAGGAGCGGCGCCGCCGCGAGATCGAGCCGACGCTGTCGATGCTGCGCAATGCGCTGCTGGAGACGCCGACCAGCGACGATGACCGCTTCGCACAGGAGCGCATGCGCGGCATGCACGACCTGATCGACCTGATGATGAACTGGTTCGATGACGTGCAACGCCTCGATGCCCAGACGCTGGCCAAGCTGATGAAGATGGGCTCGAAGGTGCAGAAGCTGCTGGAGCTCGCCGGCAAGGTCAAACCCTCGGGAGGCTCGTGATGGACCCGCTCATCCTCGCCCGCATGCAGTTCGCGGCGAACATCAGTTTCCACATCCTGTTCCCGCTGATCAGCATCGCGCTGGGCTGGGCGCTGCTGTTCTTCCGCTGGCGCTGGCTGAGCACGCACGAGTCGGCCTGGCTCACCGCCTACCGCTTCTGGACCAAGGTGTTCGCGCTGACCTTCGCTTTGGGCGTCGTCACCGGCATCACGATGAGCTTCCAGTTCGGCACCAACTGGCCGGGCTTCATGCTGCGCGTGGGCAACATCGCGGGGCCGCTGCTGGGCTACGAGGTGCTCACCGCCTTCTTCCTCGAGGCCACCTTTCTCGGCGTGATGCTGTTCGGCCATGGCCGCGTCGGCGAACGCACGCACCTGCTCGCCACCTTCCTCGTGGCCTTCGGCACCACGGTGAGCGCGTTCTGGATCCTGAGCCTCAACTCCTGGATGCAGACGCCCACCGGCTACGAGATCGCGCCCGACGGCCAGTTCCACGTGCGTTCGTGGATCGAGGTGATCTTCAACCCGTCGTTCCCCTATCGCCTCACGCACATGCTGCTGGCGTCGGGGCTGACCGTGAGCTTCCT
>VBDL01000596.1 GCA_005884255.1 Betaproteobacteria bacterium
GAGCGCTTCCAGCGCATCGAGCATGTCCTGCACGCGCACCGTGAGCGCCGGCAGGTTCAGAGCGGTGCGGCCGCCGAAGGCGTCGCGGCTGGCTTCGAACACGGTGATCAGGCCGTCGATGGTGCGCGCGGGCGATGACAGCGCGACCTCAGTGTCGGCGCCCACAGGGCATACGGCCGCAAGGCCGGCCAGCGGCTCGCGGATGATGCCGGAGAGAAAGCTCGACGCCGCGCCGTTGGGCTTGCCCGGACGCACCGAGACCGTCATCAGCCGCGCGCTGCGCCCGTCGATGTAGCCCTTGCGCGTGTAGTCGGCGACGAGCTGCTCGATGATGAACTTGTGGATGCCGTAGGACGATTGCGGCGTCGGCAAGGTGTCGTCGCGTACGACCGCAGGCAGCGGCAGCGCCGCATCGCTGCCGTAGACGGCCACCGAGCTCGCGAACACGAAGCGCGGCGCGTTGCCGGCGGCGCGCAGCGCATCGAGCAGTGCGCGCGTGGTGTCCAGGTTCGACTTCAGGCCGAGCTCGAAGTCGGCCTCGCATTCGGCCGACACGGCGGAGGCGAGGTGGAACACCCCATCGAAGCGCTCTTGGCTCAGGGCGGCGCACTGCTCCAGCAGCGCACCGGTGCGTGCCTCGACGCGCGCGTCGTTCAGCAGGTCGGCCGGCGGCGGGAACAGATCGGCGAGCACGAGCCGGGTGACGGGCCGCGTCTTGAGCAGCGTGCGCGCCAGCCGCGCACCGAGGAAGCCGGCACCGCCGGTGATCAGGATCTTCATGACTCGTTCAACGATTCACCAATTGGGCCGGCGTGCGCAGCACCGCGATGGCGCCGAGCACCAGCATGGCGGCCAGTACATAGAGGCCCGACTGCGTGCTGTGCGTCAGGTCCTTGAGATACCCAACGAGGTAAGGGCTGACGAAGCCGGCGAGGTTGCCGACCGAATTGATCATCGCGATGCCGACCGCGGCCGCAGCGCCGGAGAGAAAGGCGGTGGGTAGCGACCAGAACAGCGGCGCGCAACTGAGCACACCGGCCGCGGCAAGCGACAGCGCGATCACCGAGACCACGGTGTTGTCGGCGAACGAAGTGGCGACCACGAAGCCGATCGCCCCCAGCACGGCCGGCACCGCCAGGTGCCAGCGCCGCTCGCGCCGCGCATCGGCGCTGCGGCCGAGCAGGTTCATCGCGATCACCGCGCAGACGAAGGGGATCGCGCTGATGAGGCCGATGTTGAGGTTGCCCTTCACGCCGGTGGCCTTGATCAGGGTGGGCAACCAGAAGGTCAGCCCGTACTGGCCCATCACGAACGCGAAGTAGATGAAGCACATGCCCCACACGCGCGGGCTGCCGAAGATCGCGCGCAGCGACGACTGGCTCTGCGTGTCGCGGTGATCGACGCGGATCTCGGCCTCGAGCAGGCGCTTCTCGTCGTCGCTGAGCCACTTCGCATCGCGGATGCCGTTGTTCAGGCAGGCGATCACCAGCGCGCCGACGACGATGGCCGGCACCGCTTCGATCAGGAACATCCATTGCCAGCCGGCGAGGCCGCCGTTGCCGGCGAAGCCATCCATGATCCAGCCCGACAGCGGGTTGCCGAAGATGCCGGCCACGGGAATCGCCGACATGAACACCGCGATGATCTTCGCGCGCCGGTGCGCCGGGTACCAGTAGGTCAGGTACAGGATGATGCCGGGGTAGAAGCCCGCTTCCGCAAGCCCGAGCAGGAAGCGCATCACGTAGAACATCGTCGGCGTCTTCACGAACACGAAGGCCGCCGACACCAGGCCCCAGGTGATCATGATGCGGGCGATCCACACGCGGGCGCCGATGCGATGCAGCAGCATGTTGCTCGGCACCTCGAAGAGGAAGTAGCCGAGGAAGAAGATGCCGGCGCCGAGGCCGTAGACCGTTTCGCTGAAGGCGAGGTCCTGCGACATCTGCAGCTTCGCGAAGCCGACGTTGACGCGGTCGAGGTAGGCGACCACGTAGCACAGCATCAGGAAGGGCACGATGCGCCAGAACACCTTGGCGTAGGCGCGTTCGGTGTCGTCGCTGGTCGCCGCCGCGGCGGCCAGGGAAGAAGGTACTGCAGACAAGGGAAGTCTCCGTTGTAGTGGTGGCGCTGTGACTCAGCCGAGGTAGGGCTTGAGCCAGCCGAGGCCAGCCGAGGTGCCGGCGCGCGGCCGGTACTCGCAGCCGACGTGGCCGTCGTAGCCCAGCTCGTCGAGCAGTGCGAACAGGTAGGGGTGGTTGATCTCGCCGAGGTCGGGCTCGTGGCGCTCGGGGATGCCGGCGATCTGGATGTGGCCGACCTTGCCGGTGGGCAAGTACTGCCGCAGCTTCATCGCCAGATCGCCTTCGACGATCTGGCAGTGGTACAGGTCCATCTGCACCTTCAGGTTCGGCGCATCGATCTCCTGCACGATCGCGTGCGCCTCGTCCTGCCGGTTGAGGAAGTAGCGCGGAATGTCGCGCGTGTTGATCGGCTCGATCAGCACGTCGATGCCGGCTGCTGCCGCCTCGCGTGCGGCCCATGCGAGGTTGCCGAGGTAGGTGCCGCGCAGTGCGGCGCGCGACACACCGGCCGGTGCGAGGCCGGCCATCACGTGCACGCGTGGGCAGTTCAGCGCCTTCGCAT
>VBDL01000597.1:0-502 GCA_005884255.1 Betaproteobacteria bacterium
GGCGTGCTGACGCCGCAGCTGGAGACGCTGGAGCGCGTGCTGCGCGCCGCCGAGGCCGACGCGCTGCCGCCGCCGTCGCACGAGGTCGACGAGGACGACATGCAAGCCTTGCTCGAGGCCTTGCTCGCGCGCAGCGCATAAGCAGCGTCGCATTCCTTCGTTCCGCGGCGAGCGCGCGGCAGCTACCTTGTGGGCTCGTCATCACGTCAAGGAAGCCTCATGAGCATCGCCGCCATCAATGTACGCAACCAGTTCCGCGGCAAGGTCCGCGAGATCATCGAGGGGCCGGTGGTCTCCGAGGTCGATGTCGAAACGCCGCAGGGCCTGCTCGTCACCTCGGTGATCACCACACGCTCGGTCAAGGAGCTGGGGCTGGCGCCGGGCAAGGAAGTGATCGCGCTGGTCAAGTCCACCGAGGTGTCGCTGGCCACACTATGAGCAGCCCGCGCTTGCTCATCGTCCCCGGCCTGCAGGACAGCGGGCCGGCGCACTGGCAGAGCTG
>VBDL01000597.1:543-3226 GCA_005884255.1 Betaproteobacteria bacterium
TCGCCACTACGCTGGAGCATGCCGGCGACGGCCACACGTGGATCGCGGTGGCGCACAGCTTCGGCTGCCTGGCGCTGGCGCGCCACCTGCAGCTGACGCCGGACTCGCCGGTGGTTGCGGCCCTCCTCGTCGCGCCGGCCGAGCCGGACAAGTTCGGCGTCGCCGATCTGCTCCCGCAGCGGCGCCTGGGCCTGCCGAGTGCGCTGGTGGCCAGCGACACCGACCCGTGGATGAGCGCGGCCAGGACGCGGCGTTGGGCCGGGCGCTGGGGCAGCCACTGGCTGACCTTGGGCGACGCCGGCCATGTGAACAGCGAATCGGGCTTCGGCCCGCTGCCGTTCGCCAAGCGCTGGGTCATGGCGAGTAGCCAGCGCCTCGCGCGTGCGAACCGCCCCCGCCACGCGAGCAGCGCGGAGTGGTCCTTCGCGGTCTAAGCCGTTCCTCGCATGAGCATCGAAGGATTCCTTCGTTCCACAACATGAGGCCGCTGCCTAGCATCCGCCCCATGAAGCACCTTCGCATTGCATTCGCCGCGGCCGCGCTGGCCGCCACCACGCTTGGCGCCGTGGCAAAGGACATCACGCTGCTCAACGTCAGCTACGACCCGACGCGCGAGCTCTACCAGAACTACAGCGCCGCCTTCGCCAAGTACTGGAAGGCCAAGACAGGCGACACCGTGACGGTGAAGACCTCGCACGGCGGCTCCGGCAAGCAGGCCCGCTCGGTGATCGACGGCCTCGATGCCGACGTGGTGACCCTGGCGCTCGCCTACGACATCGACGAGATCTCCGAACGCGCCAAGCTGCTGCCCGCCGACTGGCAGAAGCGCCTGCAGCACAACAGCGCGCCCTACACGTCGACCATCGTCTTCCTCGTGCGCAAGGGCAACCCCAAGGGCATCAAGGACTGGGACGATCTCACCAAGTCCGGTGTCGCGGTGATCACGCCGAACCCGAAGACCTCGGGCGGCGCCCGCTGGAACTACCTCGCGGCCTGGGGCTATGCGCAGAAGAAGTATGGCGGCGACGCCAAGGCGCAGGAGTTCATCGCCAAGCTGTACGGCAACGTTCCGGTGCTCGACTCCGGCGCCCGCGGCGCGACCACCACCTTCGTCGAGCGCGGCATCGGCGATGTGCTGATCGCGTGGGAGAACGAGGCGCTGCTCGCGCTGAAGGAACTGGGCCCGAGCAAGTTCGACATCGTTGCGCCCAGCGTGTCCATCCTCGCCGAGCCGCCGGTGGCGGTGGTCGACAAGGTGGTCGACAAGAAGGGCACCCGCGCCGTCGCGCAGGCCTACCTCGACTATCTGTACTCGCCCGAAGGCCAGGACATTGCCGGGCAGAACTACTACCGCCCGATCGACCCGAAGGCGGCTGCCAAGTACGAGAAGCAATTCCCGAAGGTGCAGCTGTTCACCATCGATGCGGTGTTCGGCGGCTGGACCAAGGCGCAGAAGACCCACTTCGCCGACGGCGGCGTGTTCGACCAGATCTACACGAAGAAGTAAGTCCGGCAACGCCTTGCTCACTTGACGCATAAGCATCGAACGATTCAGTCGTTCGCCGATGCTGCCGCCCTCCCTAGGATGGCGGCATGAGCATTTCTGACCTCTCTCGGCGGCGCCTGCTCGCCGTTTTGGCCGCAGTCGCGCTGTCGGCGCCCGCGCTGGCCGCGCCGCCGGCGCTGCTGAACGTCAGCTACGACGTCGCGCGCGAGTTCTACAAGGACTACAACGCGGCCTTCATCAGGCACTGGAAAGCGACGACCGGCGAAGACATCAGCGTCAACCAGTCGCACGGCGGCTCGAGCAAGCAGGCCCGCGCGGTGATCGACGGCCTCGAGGCCGACGTCGTCACGATGAACCAGGCCAACGACATCGACGCGATCGCCGAAAAGGGCAAGCTGCTGCCGCCCGACTGGGCGAAGCGACTGCCGAACAACAGCGCGCCGACGACTTCGACCACGGTGATCCTGGTGCGCCGTGGCAATCCCAAAGGCATCAAGGACTGGGCCGACCTGGCGCGCCCCGGCGTCAGCGTCGTGATCCCCAATCCGAAGATCACCGGCAATGGCCGCTACACCTATGTCGCCGCCTGGGGCGCGGCGATCAAGGCTGGCAAGACGCCGGCGCAGGCGCGCGAGCAGCTGCAGAAGATGTTCGCCAACGTGCCGGTGTTCGACGGCGGCGGCCGCGCAGCGACCACCACCTTCGCCCAGCGCAACATCGGTGACGCGCTCGCCACCTTCGAGAGCGAAGTCAACCTGATCAAGGCCGAGTTCGGCGGCGACTTCGACGTGGTCTACCCGGCCTGGAGCATCCTCGCCGAGAACCCGGTCGCGGTGATCGACAAGGTGGTCGACAAGAAGGGCACGCGCAAGCAAGCCGAGGCCTACCTCAAGTACCTGTGGTCCGACGAAGCGCAGGAGATCGCGGCGAAGCACCAGCTGCGCCCGCGATCGGCCGCGCTGCTGCAGAAGTACGCGAAGGACTTTCCGAAGGTCAACCTGTTCACCGTCGACGAGATGTTCGGCGGCTGGAGCAAGGCGCAGAAGGACCATTTCGACGACGGCGCCATCTACGACCAGATCCTCGCCGCGGCGAAGAAATCTTGAGATGTTCGCCCCCACGTCGCATCGCTCCTGCCCCCCGCGGGGGCGCTCAGCCGCCTTGAGGCGGCTCGGC
>VBDL01000598.1:0-461 GCA_005884255.1 Betaproteobacteria bacterium
GCTGGCAGCAGTACTACGAGCGCTACATCGCCTGCGGCGAGCAGGAGTACCTGCGGCGCGTGGGCGGCGAGCAGGCGGTGCGCGATCTGGCACTGCCGGTGTTCTGACGAGAGCGGAGAACAAGCAATGAGGGAGACGGATTGGGTCGATCGCATCGTCTGCGCCGCCGCGCTCGCCTGGGCGGACGACGGCGAGGTGCTGGCCACCGGCATCGGCGCCGTGCCGCGCCTGGCGGCATCGCTGGCGATGCTCACGGTCAACACCGAGCTGATGATGACGGACTCCGAGGCCTGGCTCGTGCGCGAGCCGGTGCCGCTCGGTCCGCGCGGGAGCGATGAGCCCAAGCGGGAAACGTGGATGGGCTTCTCACGCATCTTCGACAACGTGTGGGGCGGCAAGCGCCATGCAATGGTCGGCCCGACGCAGATCGACCGCCACGGGCAGGCCAACATCTCGATGGT
>VBDL01000598.1:483-2378 GCA_005884255.1 Betaproteobacteria bacterium
AATTCCATCAACCACGCGAACTCCTTCTTCGTGCCCAACCACAGCCCGAAGGTGTTCGTCGCCGGCGAGGTCGACATGGTGGCCTCGGCCGGCTACAACGCGGCGCGGCTGCCGCGCGGCTGGGGCTTCGACGACATCGATCTGCGGCTGATCGTCACCAACCTGTGCGTGATGGACTTCGGCGGCCCCGCGCGACAGGTGCGCATCCGTTCGCTGCACCCGGGCGTGAGCGCGCAGCAGGTGCAGCAGGCCACCGGCTTCCCACTGCACGTGCCGCACGAGATTGCGGAAACCGCGGCGCCGACCGACGCGCAACTCGCGCTGATCGAGCGGCTCGATCCGCATGGCCTGCGCGCCTCGGCATTCGGCTGAGCGAGACCAGCATGAGCCAGCCCCTGCAACCCGTCTACGAGACCGACGAGCCCGTGCTCTACGAGGCGCGCGACGGCATCGCCACGGTCACGATGAACCGCCCCGCGTTCCACAACGCGCAGAACTCGCAGATGACCTATGCGCTCGATGCCGCCTTCAGGCGCGCGGTGGACGACGACGCGGTGCGCGTCATCGTGCTGCGCGGCGCCGGCCGGCACTTCAGCGCCGGCCACGACATCGGCACGCCGGGGCGCGACGTGAACCAGCCCTTCGATCGCGTGCACCTGTGGTGGGACCACAGCAACAAGCCGGGTGCCGAGTTCCACTACGCGCGCGAGCAGGAGGTCTACCTCGGCATGTGCCGGCGCTGGCATGACCTTCCCAAACCGACGATCGCGATGGTGCACGGCGCCTGCGTGGCCGGCGGGCTGATGCTCGCCTGGGTGTGCGACCTGATCGTCGCCTCCGACGACGCCTTCTTCCAGGACCCGGTGCTGCGCATGGGCATTCCCGGCGTCGAGTACTTCGCCCACGCGCACGAGCTGAATCCGCGCGTGGCGAAGGAGTTCCTCTTCCTCGGCGAGCGCATGGGCGCCGAGCGCGCGCACCAGATGGGCATGGTGAACCGCGTCGTGCCGCACGAGCGGCTGGAGGCGGAGACCCACGACATCGCCGCGCGCATCGCGACGCAGCCGCGCCTCGGGCTGGCGCTGGCCAAGCAGGTGATCAACCGGATCGAAGAGCTGCAAGGGCTGCGCATGGCGATGGACGTGGCCTATGGCTACCACCACCTCGCGCACGCGCACGGGCAGGTGGTCGGCGGCAGCCACCTCGGCGGGCACGACGCGCGCTCGATGGCCGCGGCCAACAAGCGGATGGACGAGCAATGAGCGGGTTGCGCACGCCCTTGTGCGAATTGCTCGGCTGCCGCTACCCCATCGTGCAGACGGCGATGGGCTACGTGGCCGGCGCGCGGCTCGTCGCCGCCACCTGCAACGCCGGCGGCTTCGGCTTCCTCGCCGGCGCGACGATTGCGCCCGACGCCATCGAGGCCGAGATCTTGCGCGTGCGCCAGCTCACCGACGACAAGCCCTTCGGCCTGAACTTCCACATGTTCCAGCCGAACGCGCGGCAGTTGCTCGACCTCGCGGTGAAGCACCGGCTGCGCGCGGTGAGCTACGGCCGCGGGCCCGACAAGAAGACGATCGCCCGGCTGCGCGATGCAGGCATCGTCTGCATGCCGACGGTGGGCGCGCTCAAGCACGCGCTCAAGGCGGTGGAGATGGGCGCGAACGCCATCACCGTGCAGGGAGCCGAGGGCGGCGGCCACACCGGCGCGGTGCCGACCACGGTGCTGCTGCCTCAAGTCGTCGATGCGGTGAACGTGCCAGTGGTGGCGGCCGGCGGCTTCTACGACGGCCGCGGCCTGCTCGCGGCGCTGGCCTTCGGCGCGCAAGGCATCGCGATGGGCACGCGCTTCCTGATGACCAGCGACAGCGGCGTGCCCGAGGCCACCTTGCAGC
>VBDL01000599.1 GCA_005884255.1 Betaproteobacteria bacterium
GGGCGTGATCTCGACGTTGTCGCGGTGGCGCTGGAACACCGGCGCGAGCCGCTGCGCCGCATCGGTGACACGGCCGGCTTCCGCCAAGCACAGCGCCAGGCGCACCCGCAACTCGCTCGCATGGCCGAACAGATCGATGCGATCGGCCTCTTCCAGCGCCCGTTCGAAGGCGTCGATGGCGCCTTGCATGTCGCCGGCCAACAGGGCCCGATAGCCGGGGAGCGCACGCCGTGTGACGACGAGGGCGGGCCGCTCGCCGCGTTGCGCTTCCTCCTCGACCATCGCCAGCATCGCGCGTGCCTCGTCGTCGTCGCCGCGTGCCAGGGCCATGCGTGCGGCGCAATAGGCCGTGAACGACAAGCGGAGCATGCCGGGCCGATCGCCCAGACTGCGGTTCTGCTCGAGGTGGACCTTGCCTGCGCTGCGCGCCGCCTCGGTGTCGCCGCGCAGCGTGTGCGCGAAGGCGATCTGCCCATAGACCATGCTGGACACGTTCAGTGGCCGGCCGAGCCAGCGCGCATCACGCTCGGCTTCAGCCAGCACCGCCAGCGCATCGTCAGGGCGGCCGGCCCACACCAGGAGGCCGCCTTGCAAGCCCAGCGCCAGCGCGCGCAGTGTCGACGGTGTGGCAGCCGCCCTCGCGAGCGCGCCGTCCACGTAGCGCTGCAGCAGCTCGCGCATGCCGGGCAGTGCGAGATAGGGTGGCACCGGCATGCACTGGTACCACAGCGCGATGGAGTCGGTGCGTTCGAGCTGTTCGAGCTGCCGCCGGAACAGCGGTGCCAGATCGGCGAAGCGCGAGTCGTCGAAAGCCGCCCAGGCCTCCAGCAGCAGCGTGATCAGCAGCGGCTGGCCCTGCAGTGGCTCTTCCCGCAGCGTGTGCAGCAGCTCGCGCGCCTGCGCGCGCTGGCCGACGCCGCTCAACGCGACGGCGGTGTAGGCGCGCGCGAGCTGGTGTTGCACGGCGTCCCGGCTGAGCGCCGCCGCGCGTTGCATGGCTTCGTTCATCGTCGACCAGTCCCAGCGTGCCCAGGCAGCCAGTCCTCGCAACAGCTGCACACTCGCCGACGCTTCGCGCACGGCCTGCGGGAACAGTTCGATCAGGCGTACGACGGCGTCGACCGCACCGCCGGTCAGCAGCTCGGCGCCTTCGTCGGCCAGCGCCTGCTCGGCCTCCTGCCAGTCCTGTGCACGCACCAGGTAGGTGATGCGGCGCAGGGGATCGGCCTCGCCGCTCGCCGCGCGGCGCAGCAACTCGGGCAGCTCGTGCGCATGCTCGCGCTTCAGGCGCTCGTCGAGAAAGTCGCGAAAGAGGTCATGCAGGCGCAGCGTGCGCTCGGGGCCGTCGAGCACCGAGACGAAGAGCTCGCGGCGCTCGATCTCGGCCAGCCGCTGCGCGGCCAAAGCGTCGCCGGACACCGCGGCGCAGCGCGTTGCGCTGAGCTCGGGCAGCACCGAGCAGCGCAGCAGGAATTCACGCAGCTCGCCGGGCATCTCGCGCAGCACTTCGTCGGCGAGATAGTCGAACAGATGGCGATCCATGCGCTGGCCCGCGCGAGCCCAGTCGATGCCCTGCGCCTGCCCACGCTCCGCCAGCGCAGTGGTCAGTGCCAGGCGCAGCCCGGCGGCCCAGCCGCCGGTGCGCGCAAGCAGCAGCTCGGCATCGGCGCCGGTGAGGGCATGACCCGCCTGGCCGTCGAGCGTGGCGCCGAGCTGCAGCACCTCGCCCTGATCGAAGCACAGATCGGCCTGGCGGAACTCGGCCAGCTCGCCTGCCGCGCGCCAGCGAGACAGCGACAACGGTGGATCGAGGCGTGTGGCGATCACCACGCCCCACGCGGATGGCAAGCGCTCGGCCAGCAGATCGAGGAATTCGAAGAGCGGCGCGTCGGCGCTGCGGTGCAGGTCGTCGAGGACGATCAGGCCACGCGGCGCGTCCGTGGCGACCAGCGTGTTGATCAGCTCGTGCGCCACTGCGGCGCGCTCGCTGCGCGTGCCGCCCGCGGACATGGCCAGCGAGTCGGGGTCGATGCGCCAGGGCAGGTCGAAGGGCTCCAGCGCCGCGAACAGGCACTCGAGCAGCCGCGGCAGGTCGTCGCCCTCGTCGAGCGAGACCCACGCGAGCGCGGTGCCAGCGGGCAGGCGCTCGAGCTGGCGGGTCAGTGCAGCCGTCTTGCCGAAGCCCGCCGGCGCGCTGATCAGCGTGAGCCGCTGCCCGGCCAGTGCCTGGGCCAGTGCGCGCTCCAGCGCCGGCCGCGCCATCAAGCCGGCGCGCTGCCGGGGAGGCTGGATCTTGGTGCGGGCGAAGCTCATCGCGAGCCGCCGATTGTGCCGGCTGCGCGCTGCCGTGCCCGCTCCGATCCCGGCGCAGTGCGTGCAACGCGCACTGGACTGAAAGGGTCAGCGGATGAAGCGCCCGCCGGGGCCGACGATCATGATGTCGACGAAGCTCGAGCCGTGGTGGTTGGTCGGGCCGTAGCTCACGGTGTAGCCGCCGAGATCGACCTTGCTC
>VBDL01000602.1:0-2328 GCA_005884255.1 Betaproteobacteria bacterium
AGATGAAGGCCAAGGAGGCCGCCGGCGGCAAGAAGACGGTGCTGCTCGGCCCCAACTGCCCGGGCCTGATCACGCCGGACGAGATCAAGATCGGCATCATGCCCGGCCACATCCACCGCAAGGGCCGCATCGGCGTGGTCTCGCGTTCCGGCACGCTGACCTATGAAGCGGTGGCGCAGCTGACCGAGATTGGCCTCGGCCAATCGAGCGCGGTGGGCATCGGCGGCGACCCGATCAACGGGCTCAAGCACATCGACGTGATGCGCATGTTCAACGACGATCCGGACACCGATGCCGTCATCATGATCGGCGAGATCGGCGGCCCCGATGAAGCCGAGGCCGCGCGCTGGTGCAAGGCGAACATGAAGAAGCCGGTCGTGGGCTTCATCGCCGGCGTCACCGCGCCCCCGGGCAAGCGCATGGGTCACGCCGGCGCGCTGATCTCCGGCGGCGCCGACACCGCTGACGCCAAGCTCGCCATCATGGAAGAGTGCGGCTTCACCGTCACGCGCAACCCGTCGGAGATGGGCAAGCTGCTCAAGGGCTTGCTCTAAGCGCGGTGGCGCGTTCGTAGTAGTACGAACGCGCCGGCGGCCGCCGCATTCCTACACTGGCGACCATGGACATCACCAGTGCCGCGTTCTGGGCCGCCCTCGGCTCCATCATCCTCGCCAACATCCTGCTGTCGGGCGACAACGCGGTGGTCATCGCGCTGGCCGCGCGTTCGCTGCCGCCGCAGCAGCAGAAGAAGGCCATCTTCTGGGGCAGCGCCGCCGCCATCGTGATGCGCGTGGTGCTCACGCTGATCGCGGTCGAGATGCTCAAGTGGCCGTACCTGAAGATCATCGGCGGCCTGCTGCTGCTGTACATCGGCGTCACGCTGCTGCTCGACGAGGACGAGGACGAGCAGGGCGAGGGCAACGGCAACGCCGGCATGTTGGCGGCGATCCGCACCATCCTCGTGGCCGACCTGGTGATGAGCCTGGACAACGTGATCGCCGTCGCCGCAGCCGCAAAGGGCGACACGTTGCTGCTGATCCTCGGTCTCGGCATCAGCATCCCGCTGATCATCTTCGGCAGCACCTTGCTGCTGAAGGTGATGGACCGCTTCCCCATCATCATCACCGCCGGCGCCGCGCTGTTGGGCTATCTCGCCGGCGAGATGCTGCTCACCGACCCGGCCGTCACGCGTTGGCTCGGCGAGCTGTCGCACACGGTGGTCAACATCGGCGGCGCGATCGGCGCGGCGATCGTCGTCATCGTCGGCCTGGCGCTGCAGCGCCGTGCCCGCGCGCAAGCGGTCGACGCCGCATAGGCCCGCCGCGACCAAGGGGCTTGCACACCGGCGCCGGCCCCATCGGCGAGAATTGTTTCTGAAGGGGAGTAGCTCGACTCCCGCGCCACAGGGAGGAGCCCGCAAAGGGCCCGGCGCGAGATGTCAGCAGGCCGTCAATACGAAGCGCAAGCTTCCGGTCTGCTGGGCCATAGTGACCCACTCCATGCCGAGCAAGACCTTCGACGCAACCCGCTGCCGCGGGGGCTCGAAGGCGCGCGACGTTCGGCGTCTCCATGCCTCGCACGGCGGCGGTGCTGCACCGCTCGTTCTGCAACGCGACATGGAGACCCT
This sequence comes from Betaproteobacteria bacterium, assembly GCA_005884255.1. Classification (GTDB taxonomy): domain Bacteria; phylum Pseudomonadota; class Gammaproteobacteria; order Burkholderiales; family Burkholderiaceae_C; genus VBDL01. The sequence goes on from VBDL01000602.1 coordinate 1,628, forward strand.
ATGGAACTCTTCTCTGCAAGCTGGTTGTCGGCCCTGGCGGCCATCGTCCTGATCGACCTCGTCCTGGCCGGCGACAACGCGATCGTCATCGCGCTGGCCGCCCGCAAGCTGCCACCGCGGCTGCAGCGCCGGGCCATCGTCTGGGGGACGCTCGGCGCCGTCGTCGTCCGCTCGGCGATGACGCTGGCCGTGGTGTGGCTGCTGCGCGTGCCCGGGCTGATGCTCGTCGGCGGCCTCGGCCTCGTGTGGATCGCCTACAAGCTGCTGCTGCCCACGTCCACCGAATCCGGCCACGGCGAGGCCGCCGCCACGTTCTGGGCCGCGATGAAGACCATCGTGGTCGCCGATGCGCTGATGGGCATCGACAACGTGCTCGGCGTCGCCGGCGCGGCACACGGCGCCTTCGACCTGGTCGTCATCGGCCTGCTGATCAGCGTGCCCATCGTCGTCTGGGGCAGCACCCTGGTGCTGAAGCTGGTCGAGCGCTTCCCGGTGATCATCAATCTGGGAGCCGCCGTGCTCGCGTTCACCGCGGCCAAGATGATCGTCAGCGAGCCGCTGCTCGATGCGGTGTACGACCCGCATGCCCTCGCGCGCATCGCCACTTACGCCGTGCTGGTGATCGGGGTTCTCGCCGCCGGCCGTTGGGCGGCGCGCCGCACCCCGCACGCGCCGGCTGCCTAGGAGTCTGGGCGGCAGAA
>VBDL01000602.1:2389-4076 GCA_005884255.1 Betaproteobacteria bacterium
CCGATGGCGAGCCCACGCACTGGGTGCTGGTGGCCTGCGCGCCGCGGCTCACGCAGCGCATCGGGCGCTGGGTGTCGCACAGCCAGCGCGAGCAGTGGCGCAAGCGCTGGGCTGCCAAGCTGTTCGCCGAGCTCGAGCCCGCGCTCAGCGACCGGCCGGGCGACCGTGTGCAGACGCGGCTGGCGAAGAAGCCGCTGCAGCAGATGGTGGCGCAGCTGCGCCGCGAGCACGGCCCGGCCCTGCGTCTGCTCGACGCGCGCCGGCCCAAGCTCGGCGAGATCGCGGAACCGCTGGTCGGTGGCAAGGGCGCCGCACGCGGCCGCTGGGCCGTGCCGATCGCCGTGTCCGGGGGTTTGAGCATGGTGCTCGCGCTGACAGACTGACGCAGCGGGCAACGCTTGATACCGCTGGAGCGGCAGGCCCTGTGCTAACGTCCTTGACGTGTGCTAGGGACCCCCGATGTTGAGCAGTGGACTTCGCAACCTGTGGCAGGACTTGAGCGCTTCGGCTCGCCAGGCGCTCTCGCCGCGAAGCAGCGCACCGGCGACCAACGGCCGCGCCGCGATGCCCATGCCCAAGCGCTTCGGGCGCTACCTGATCGATGCGGTGTTGGGGCGCGGCTCGATGGGCGCGGTGTACCGAGCGCACGATCCGCAGGACGATCGCGTGGTGGCGATCAAGACGCTGGCCTGGGGTGGTGACGCCGAGGATCCCGCCACGACCGAGGCGCACGCCCGCTTCATGGCCGAGCTGCACACCGCGCGCCGACTCGATCACCCCGACATCGTCAACCTCCACGCCGCCGGCGAAGAGCACGGCGTGGCCTACCTGGTGATGGAATTCGCGCCCGGCGAGAGCCTGGACGCGCACACCAGCGCCGAACGCCTGTTACCGGCCCACGAGGTGCTGCACATCGTGGCGCGCGTGGCCGACGCGCTAGCCTATGCGCACCGCCAGGGCGTGCTGCACCGGGACATCAAGCCGGCCAACATCATCGTGCACCGCGCGATGGGCAGCGTGAAGCTCACCGATTTCGGCGTCGCGCGCCTGCTCGACGCGGCGCGCACGCGCAGCGGCACCTTGCTCGGCACGCCCGCCTTCATGGCGCCGGAGCTGCTGGTCGGGCGCAGTGCGACGGCGCGCAGCGACATCTACGCGCTGGGCGTCACCTTGTTCCAGCTGCTGACCGGCGCGCTGCCGCACGAGTCGTCGTCGATGGCGCAGCTGATGCGCAGCATCGTCAACGTGCCGGCACCGGACGTCCGCACCCTGCGCCCCGAGCTCGGTGCCGATTTGGCCAATGCGGTGGCGCTGGCACTGGAGCGGCGCCCCGAGCTGCGCTATGCCGACGCCGCGGCGCTGGCCGAGGACCTGCGCCGCATCGACCGCGAGAGCACGCCCACCTAGGGAAGAACCCCCCGGCTCGGGCGGGTCGTGGACCCACGCCGATGCTCGATCGGAGGCCGAACCGAGGCACAATGCCGCTCGTCCCCCACACGCCGAGACCCCGGCTGTCACCATGCCCTTCGAGTTCTACAGTGCGATCGATACCGGGCGCGCGCGCAGCAACAACGAGGACTCGGTAGCGCTCGACGACGACAGCGCGCTGGCCGTGCTGGCCGATGGCATGGGCGGCTACAACGCCGGCGAAGTGGCCAGCGGCATGGCCACTTCCTTCATCAAGGCC
>VBDL01000602.1:4109-5853 GCA_005884255.1 Betaproteobacteria bacterium
ATCTGCGTGGACAACGCCAACCGCGCGATCTTCAATGCCGCCAATTCCAATCCGCAGTACGCCGGCATGGGCACCACGCTGGTCGTGGGGGTGTTCCGCGATCAGCGCCTGCTGCTCGGCCACGTGGGCGACTCGCGCGGGTACCGCTTGCGCGCCGGCAAGCTGTTGCAGCTCACGCGCGACCATTCGCTGCTGCAGGAGCAGATCGACGCCGGGTTGATCACCCCCGAGCAGGCGGCGTTCTCGGCGAACAAGAACCTGGTGACGCGCGCGGTCGGCGTCGAAGATACCGTGCTGCTGGAAACCCACCTGCACGAGGTGATGTCGGGCGACGTCTACCTGATGTGCTCCGACGGCCTGTCGGACATGCTCGATGACTCGACCATCTCGCAGGTGTTGCAGGGCTGCGACTCTTTGGAAACCGCCGGCATCGCCTTGATCGATGCCGCCAATGAGGCGGGTGGAAAGGATAATATCGCGATCATTCTCGCGCGCGTGCTCGGCGGCGCGGCCCAACAGCGGTCATGGTGGCCGTTCCGGCGCTGACCGAGACGACCGGCGCGCGAGACGCCAGACCCGAGAGAGACGGGCCAATACACACCACAAGAGGCGAGCAGCTAAGAGGTCACAAGCATGGGCAAACTGGTCGTATCGCTGGACGGCGTGGTGATCAAGGAAGTACAGATCACCAAGGACAAGACCACGCTCGGCCGGCGGCCCTACAACGACATCGTCATCGACAATCTGGCGGTGAGCGGCGAGCACGCGGTGCTGCAAATGGTGGGCAACGACGTCTTCATCGAAGACCTGAACAGCACCAACGGCACCTACATCAACGGCAAGGCGATCAAGAAGCAGCTGCTGGCGCACAACGACACCGTCGAGATCGGCAAGTACAAGATCAAGTACCTGGTCGACGAGGGCGTCGAGTACGAGAAGACGTTGATCATGAAGCCGGGCGAGCGGCCGCCGGTGATGCCCGCCGGCTCGGGCTTCTCGCACACGCTCGCCGTCGGGCTTCGGCGGGCTGGGCCCTTCCACCGCCCCGGCGGCGATCAAGGTGCTCAACGGCGCCGCGGCCGGCCGCGAGGTCTCGCTGACCAAGGTCGTCACCACCGTCGGCAAGCCCGGCGTGCAGGTGGCGTCGATCACCAAGCGCCCTGGCGGTTACGTGTTCGCCCATGTCGAGGGCGCGGCGCGGCCGACCGTCAACGGCATTGCCGTCAGCGGCGAGTCGGTGAACCTGAAGAACGGCGACGTCATCGAGCTGGCCGGCACGCAGATGCAGTTCGTGCAGCCGTGACCCTTTTCACGGGCCCCGTGGCGCTGTAACAGGGCGCCCCTGACTCGCGGGAAGGAATGCGGCATCCGCGGCTTGCGCTCCCGCGCGGTCGGGGTCACCATGGCCGCAGTCCCACCCAGATGCGCCACCGAGGAAGGGCGCCAGCGCTGATGAACATCCGTGTGCTTGGTTGCTCCGGCTCGATCGCGGCCGGCAGCAGGACCACTGCTTTCCTGCTCGATGACGACGTGCTCATCGACGCCGGCACCGGCGTCGGCGAGCTGACGCTCGCCGAGCTGGCGCGCGTCGAGCACATCCTCATCAGCCATTCGCACCTGGACCATGTGCTGGCCATCGGCCTGCTCGCCGACAGCGTGATGCGCCAGCGCGCCGCCGCCGGCCGCGGGCCGATCCGCGTGCACGCGCTGCCCGAGACGATCGCCGCGCTGCGCACGCACATCT
>VBDL01000037.1 GCA_005884255.1 Betaproteobacteria bacterium
CCAAGTTGTCGGCCGCGTCTCTGCTGGCCATCGCGCCGATCGTCGTGTTCGGCTGGTTCAGCCAGAAGCAGCTCGTGCAAGGCCTCACCTTTGGCGCCGTCAAGTAAAGGAAAAGGAACAACCATGCCATTCCTCCGACTCCAGGGCGTGCAGAAGAGCTTCGGCGCCGTGCGCACCATCCACGGCATCGACCTGTCGATCGAGAAGGGCGAGTTCGTGGTCTTCGTCGGGCCCTCGGGCTGCGGCAAGTCGACGCTGCTGCGCCTCATCGCCGGCCTGGAAAACATCGACAGCGGCACGC
>VBDL01000038.1 GCA_005884255.1 Betaproteobacteria bacterium
GATGCCGCGCTGCGCGGGCAGACCCGCGTGGAGATCGCCAAGCTGCACCGCGAGCTCGGCGCGACGACGATCTACGTCACGCACGATCAGGTCGAGGCGATGACGCTGGCCGACCGCGTGGTCGTGCTGCGCGATGGGCAGATCGAGCAGGTCGGTACGCCGCTGCAGCTGTACGACCGTCCGGCCAACCAGTTCGTCGCGCAGTTCATCGGCACGCCGCAGATGAACGTGGTG
>VBDL01000039.1 GCA_005884255.1 Betaproteobacteria bacterium
CGGGCTCGGCTCGTTCCACCGCGCGCACCAGGCGCTGTACATGCAACGCCTGCTCGATGCGGGCGACCACGGCTGGGCACTGGCCGGCGGCAATCTGCGCGCCGACATGGCCGAGACGCTGGCCGCACTGCGCGCGCAAGGCGGCGCGTACACGCTGGAGACGGTGACGCCGGCCGGCGAGCGCGACTACACGCGCATCGAGGCGCTGAAGACCATCGTGCCCTACGAGCCGTCGCTCTCCGGCCTGGTCGAGATCGGCGCCAGCCCCCGCACGCGCATCGTCTCGTTCACCGTCACCGAGGCCGGCTACTACCTCGATGCGCATGACAGGCTCGATCTTTCGTTCGCCGACCTCGCGGCCGACCTGCAGCCCGCGCGCGAGGGCCGCGCCGGCAGCACGATCTACGGCGCGCTCGTCGCCATCCTGCGCGAGCGCATGCGCCGCAGGGCTGGCCCCGTGACGCTGCTCAACTGCGACAACCTGCGCCACAACGGCGATCGCTCGCGCGCCGGGCTGCTGCAGTTCATCGAGCTCGCCGGCGATGGCGGGCTGCTCGCCTGGGTGCGCGAGCACACCAGCAGCCCCAATGCGATGGTCGACCGCATCACGCCGCGGCCGACGCCCGATGTCGCCGAGCGCGTGCGCGCGGCCACCGGCTGGGCCGACGCGGCGCCGGTGATGGCCGAACGCTTCATCCAGTGGGTCATCGAGGACCGCTTCATCGCCGGGCGGCCGGAGTGGGAGCGCGTCGGCGTCGAAATGGTCGAGTCGGTCGACCCCTACGAGGAGGCGAAGATCCGCATCCTCAACGCCACGCACAGCTGCATCGCGTGGGCCGGCACGCTGGTGGGCCACGGCTTCATCCACGAAGGCACGCACGATGCCGCGATCCGCCGCTTCGCGTACGACTACGTGAGCGACGACGTGGTCCCCGTGCTGCAGCCGAGCCCCATCGATCTCGCGTCTTATCGCGACGTGGTGCTCGAGCGCTTCGGCAACCCCGCCATCCGCGACACCAACCAGCGCGTGGCGATGGACGGCTTCTCGAAGATTCCCGGCTTCATCGCGCCGACGATCCACGAGCGGCTGGCGCGCGGCGAGGCGATCGCCAGCGTCGCGATGCTGCCGGCGCTGTTCCTCGCCTTCCTGCAGCGCTGGCACGCCGGCACGCTGCCCTATGCGTATCAAGACCAGGCCATGGACGCGGACAGTGCGCACGCGATCTGCCGCGACCGCGACCCGGTGGCGGCCTTCTGCGCCAACCCCGTGCTGTGGGGACCACTGGCCGGCGCCCCTCGCCTCGTGGCGGCGGTGACAGAGGCCACCCAGCGCGTCAACCAATTCATCCAGGAGCATTCATGACCCGACGACTCGAAGGCAAGCACGCGCTGCTCACCGGCGCCGGCGGCGGCATCGGCCTCGCAGTGGCGCGCGCCTACCTCGAAGCCGGTGCGCGCTGCAGCCTCGTCGATGTGGCGGTCGAGCCCTCACGCGAGTGCGCTGCGCTGCTCGACGCCCACGCCGAGCGCTGCCACTACCTCGCCGCCGACATCAGCACGCTGGCGCAGATCGATGCGATGCTGCGCGCGGCACAGGCGCGTTTCGGCCCGGTCGACATCCTCTTCAACAATGCCGCCATGTTCGACATGGCGCCGCTGCTGGACAGCGACGAGGCGATGTACGACAAGCTCTTCGCGGTGAACGTGAAGGGCGCGTTCTTCGTGATGCAGAAGGTGCTGGCGCAGATGGTCGAGGCCGGCGTGAAGGGCGCGGTCATCAACATGGCGTCGCAGGCCGGCCGCCGCGGCGAGGCGCTGGTGTCGCACTACTGCGCCAGCAAGGCGGCGGTGATCAGCTACACGCAATCGGCGGCGCTCGCGATGGCGCCGCAAGGCATCCGCGTCAACGGCATCGCGCCGGGCGTCATCGACACGCCGATGTGGGGCCAGGTCGACGCGCTGTTCGCCAAGTACGAGAATCTGCCGCAAGGCGAGAAGAAGAAGCGCGTCGGCGAGGCCGTGCCGCTGGGCCGCATGGGCTCGCCGGCCGACCTCTGCGGCGCCGCGATCTTTCTCGCCAGCGACGAGGCCGCCTACGTCACCGCGCAGACCTTGAACGTCGACGGCGGCAACGTGATGAGTTGAAATGAGCTGAACCGTGCCCGCACGAAGCCATCTTCCCCGCCAGCTCCGGCCCGAACTGGAGCGCGACCTGTCGCGCAGCCCGTCGCTCGGCTACGAGCCGCCGGAGGAGGCGGGCTGGATCCGCTGCCTGGCGCATGGCTTCCCGACGCCGCTGGCGCGCTGGCACTACCACGACGAATACGAGCTGCACCTGATCGTCGCCACCTCGGGCAAGGCCTTCGTCGGTGACTGGATCGGCCAGTTCCAGCCCGGCCATGTGGTGCTCACCGGGCCGCGGCTGCCGCACAACTGGGTGTCGATGGATCTGCCGGAGGGCGGCGTCGCCGAGCGCGACCTGGTGATCCAGTTCGCGCATGAGCCGCTGGCGCGCGCCGCCGAAGCGATCCCCGAGCTGGCCGACGTGCTGCCGATGCTCGAGCGTTCGCGCCATGGCATCGAGTTCTTCGGCATGGGCGAGCGCGCGCAGGCGCACTGGCAGCGCACGAAGGCGGCGCACGGCGTGCAGCGTCTCGCGGCGTTCTGCGCCTACCTCGCCGACCTGTCGGCCAGCACCGACTACCGGCTGCTGTCCAGCGTGCAGATGCAGAGCAGCGACGACGATCACTCGCTCGACCAGATCGCCAGCGTCGTCAGCCGCATCACCGATCACCTGTCCGAACCGCTGTCCGCAGCCGACATCGCGGCCGAGCTGGGCATGAGCGAGAGCCGCTTCAGCCGCTTCTTCCACCGCGCCACCGGCAACACCTTCACCGAGTTCGTCAACCGCGTACGCATCAACCGCGCCTGCCAGCTGCTGATGGAGTCCGATCGGTTGATCACCGATATCTGCTATGTCGTCGGCTTCAACAACATCGCGAACTTCAACCGCCGCTTTCGCGACATCAAGGGCATGACGCCGCGCGAGTTCCGCCGCCAGGTCGAAAGCCGCTTCGCCGGGCGAAGCTGATGTATTTGGGCATCGATCTCGGCACCTCCGGCGTGAAGGTGCTGCTGCTCGACGATGCGCACAGCGTCATCGCGGTGGCCGATGCGCCGCTGCAGGTGTCGCGCCCGCAGCCGCTGTGGAGCGAACAGCATCCGCATCAATGGTGGGATGCGCTCGAGGCGGCGATGCGGCAGCTGCACACGCTCGCGCCGCAGGCACTGCCGGCGGTGCGCGCGATCGGCCTGTCGGGCCAGATGCACGGGGCGGTGCTACTCGACGCGACGGGCGAGGTGCTGCGCCCCGCGATCCTGTGGAACGACGGCCGCGCCGCCGACGCCTGCGCCGAGCTGGAGGCCGCGGTGCCGGCGTCGCGGCGCATCACCGGCAATCTCGCGATGCCCGGCTTCACGGCGCCCAAGCTGCTGTGGCTGCGCCGCCATGAGCCGCAGGTTTTTGCCGCGACGCGCACCGTGCTGCTACCGAAGGACTGGCTGCGCTGGCGCATGACGGGCGAGGCGATCAGCGACATGTCCGACGCATCGGGCACCTTGTGGCTCGACGTCGCCGCGCGGCGCTGGAGCGAGGCGATGCTCGATGCCTGCGGCCTTTGCCTGCAGCACATGCCGCGGCTCGTCGAAGGCAGCCAGCCGGCGGGCGCACTGCGCGCCGACGTGGCACGCGCGTGGGGGCTGCGCCCGGGCATCGCGATCGCCGGGGGCGGCGGCGACAACGCCGCCAGCGCGATCGGCATCGGCGCCTTGCGCGCCGGCGAGGGCTTCGTGTCGCTCGGCACCTCGGGCGTCGTGTTCGAGGTGCTCGACGCCTTCCGCTGCCGGCCGGAGCGCGCCGTGCATGCCTTCGCTCACGCCGTGCCCGGCCGCTGGCACCTGATGGCGGTGATGCTCAGCGCGGCCAGCGCCTTGAGCTGGGCCACACGGCTCACCGGAGCGCGCAACGAGGGCGAGCTGAGCGCGGCGGCCGCGACGCTCGATGCCGCGCGGCGCCAGCGCGCGCCGCTCTTCCTGCCCTATCTCGGCGGCGAGCGCACCCCGCACAACGATGCGCAGGCGAGCGCCATGCTCGCCGGCCTGCGCCATGAGCACGACAGCGCCGACATCGGCTATGCGGTGATGGAGGGCGTGGCCTTCGGCCTGGCGGACGGGCTGGCCGCGATGCACGAGGGCGCGACCGACGCGCCGACGGGGCCGCTGTCGCTCGTCGGCGGCGGTGCGCGCAGCGACGCGTGGGCCCAGCTGATTGCTTCGGCGCTCGGCCGCACGCTCATGCGCCAAGCCGATGCGCATGCCGCGGCCGCCGTCGGCGCGGCGCGGCTGGCCTGGCTGGCCGATGGCGGCACGGAAAGCGTCGTGTGCCGCGAGCCATCGCCGGGCCGGCGCTTCGAGCCGCGGGCCGACGAGGCTGCCCTGCTGCAGCCGAGGTATCAGCGCTTTCGCGCGCTGTACCCCACCTACGCCAGCCCGTCGGCTTCCGCCTCGGCATAGCTGCGCACGATGCGGTAGCCCAGCGCCACGGCCTCCTCGATGCTGATCACGGGCGCCTCGAACAGCCGCCGCAGCGCCGGCTCCGCGCGCAGCAAGGACACCGTGATGGCGATGTGCTGCGTCGGGCTGCCGTCGTTCAGCGCATAGGTGCTGCGCCCGAGCACAAGGCGGCAGGTGGAGAGTCCGACGGCATGCTGCTTGTAGGGTGACATGGTATTTCTGCCTCGCGCATGCGTGATGGGCATTCGGCATGCCGCGTGGGCCCCGCTCGGATGTAACGCGAGCAACGCCCGGCAAGAGCGCTGGCCTCATGCCGCCACGGCGGGTGCAATGGCACCTCGTTCAACTCAACGAGGACGTTCACCGATGACGCAAGTTCGCTCTCTCGACCTTTCTCTCATCCGTCGCGCCCGTCAGATCATTGCGGTCAGCGCGGCCGGGTTCGCCATCGCCAGCGCTGCCTTTGCGCAGACGCCAGCCACGACACCGTCGGGCCCCTCCGACGCTGCCACGGCCGCGCAAAGCGCCTTCAAGCGCATGGACGCCAACAAGGACGGCAAGCTGTCCAAGGAAGAGGCTTCACGCAATCCCAGCGTGGCCGCCAAGTTCGACGCCTGGGACCAGGACAAGGATGGCTCGCTGAGCCTGGACGAGTTCACGGCCGGCTACGGCGCCGCCGCTAAATAGCGCACCAGGCGACCGCTGACACGGGTCGCCGACACATTCACGTGGCATCATCGCCGCCGCTTCGGATTGGCCGAAGCGGCGGCGAATGCGCAACGATCAACAATTCTTCTCCCGGCCGGCGGTCGAAGCCGGCGGCAGGCGCTGGGACTGGGCGGTGCTGCCGCTCATGCTCGCGCTGCTGGTCGTCATCGCCTATGGCGCGTCGCAGATGGCGCGGCCGTATCGGCTCGGCGACGCGCTGCCGCTGTCCCTCGACCCGGCGTACCTGCCTTACTACCTGCTGCGCACGACGCTGCGCATGTTCGCGGCGCTGGCCGCGTCGCTGATCTTCAGCTGCCTGTTCGCGGTGCTCGCGGCCAAGTACCGCGCGGCCGAGCGCGTGCTGGTGCCGCTGCTGGACATCCTGCAGTCCATTCCCATCCTCGGCTTCCTGTCGATCACCGTCACCGGCTTCATCGCGCTGTTCCCCGGCAACCTGTTCGGCGTCGAATGCGCGGCGATCTTCGCGATCTTCACGTCGCAGGCCTGGAACATGGCGTTCAGCCTGTACCAGTCGCTGCGCACCGTGCCCGCCGAGCTGCACGAGGCGGCGCGCGTGTTCCAGCTCTCCGGCTGGCAGCGCTTCTGGCGCCTGGAGCTGCCCTTCGCCATGCCGGGGCTGCTGTGGAACATGATGATGTCGATGTCCGGCGGCTGGTTCTTCGTCGTCGCCTCGGAGGCGATCTCGGTGGCCGACCAGAGCATCAAGCTGCCCGGCATCGGGTCCTACATCGCGCTGGCCATCGAGGCGAAGAACCTGGCCGCCATCGGCTGGGCCATCGGCGCGATGCTGCTGGGCATCCTGCTGTACGACCAGCTGTTCTTCCGCCCGCTGGTCGCCTGGGCCGACAAGTTCCGCTTCGAGGAAAGCGGCAGCGAGGCCGTGCCGTCGTCCTGGCTGCTCGGCTGGCTGCGCCGCACCGAGCGCATTCGTGCGCTGGCCGACTGGGCGGTGCGCCAGCTCGAGCGCAGCCTGCTGTGGTTTCGCCTGCCCCATGACGGCACGTCGATCCGCGCGCGGCCGCGGCGCGCGGCGCTGCCGCTGCAGCGCGCCTGGGATGCGCTGGTCGCAGCCGCGGTGCTGCTCGCCATCTGGCGCCTCGTCACCTTCGTGCACAGCGAGGTCGGCTGGCACGAGGTCGGCCACGTGGCCGTGCTCGGCCTGTACACGCTGACCCGCGTGCTGGTGCTCATCACGCTGGCGGCGCTGGTGTGGGTGCCGGTGGGCGTGTGGATCGGCATGAACCCGCGCTGGTCCGGCCGGCTGCAGGCGGTGGCGCAATTCCTCGCCGCCTTCCCCGCCAACCTGATGTTCCCGGTGGCGGTGGTGCTCATCGTGCACTGGCATCTCAACCCGAACATCTGGCTGTCGCCGCTGATGGTCTTCGGCACGCAGTGGTACATCCTCTTCAACGTGATCGCCGGCGCGTCCAGCGTGCCCACCGAGCTGCGCTATGCGGCGCAGAATCTGGGCGTCACGGGGTGGCTGAAGTGGAAGCGCTATCTCTTGCCGGCGGTGTTCCCGAGCTTCGTCACCGGCGCCATCACCGCCAGCGGCGGCTCGTGGAACGCGAGCATCGTCAGCGAATACGTCAGCTGGGGCAGCACCACCTTGCAGGCTGAAGGCTTGGGGCAGTACATCGCGCACATGACGGCGATCGGCGACTTTCCGCGCATCGCCTTGGGCATCGGCGTGATGAGCGTGTTCGTGATGGGCTTGAACCACCTGGTCTGGCGGCGCCTGTATCGGCTGGCCGAAGACCGCATGCATTTCTGAAGGGCGCGCATGGCACAGGCAATCATCGAACTGCGCGAGATCGGCAAGACCTTCCGCTCGGCCGACGGCAGCGCGCGCCCGGTGCTCGAGGGGGTGGACTTCAGCCTGCGCGAGGGCGAGATCGTCGCGATGCTGGGGCCCTCGGGCTCGGGCAAGAGCACGGTGCTGCGCCTGATGGCCGGGCTGATCCGCGCCGACCAGGGCGCCGTGCGCTATCGCGGCCAGCCGCTGCACGGCCCGGCGCGCGGCATCAGCATGGTGTTCCAGTCCTTCGCGCTGTTCCCGTGGCTGACGGTGCAGCAGAACGTCGAGCTCGGGCTCGAGGCGCGCGGCGTGGCCCGCGAAGAGCGGGCGCGCCGCGCCGAAGACGCGATCGCATTGATCGGCCTGGCCGGCTTCGAGGGCGCGCTGCCGCGCGAGCTCTCCGGCGGCATGCGCCAGCGCGTGGGCATCGCGCGGGCGCTGGTCACCGAGCCCGATGTGCTGCTGATGGACGAGGCCTTCTCGGCGCTGGACGTGCTCACCGGCGAGCGCCTGCGCGAAGACATCCTCAAGCTGTGGCGCAGCGGCACGATGCCGACCAAGGCCATGCTCGTCGTCTCGCACAACATCGAGGAGGCCGTGGTGATGGCCGACCGCGTGCTCGTGTTCGGCAGCGACCCGGGCCGCGTGCGCTTCCAGCTCGCGGTGCAGTTGCCGCGCCCTCGCGACCCCGACAGCGTGGAGGTGCGGGCGCTGATCGACGAGGTCTATGCACTGATGACCGCCGGTGCAGTGCGCGCCGCTCGCCCCGGCGAGGAGCCCGAGCGCGCGTACCTCACCGACCGCCTGCCCGAGGCCGACGTGGCGCGCATGGACGGGCTGCTGGAGCTGCTCGTCGATGAGCCCTTCAACGGCCACGCCGACCTGCCGCAGCTGGTCGAGGAGTCCGAGCTCACCGACAGCGAGATGCTGCCGGTGGCGCACGCGCTGGCGCTGCTGCGGCTGGCTCAGCTCGATCGCGGCGACTTGCACATCACGCCGCTCGGCCGCCGTTATGCCGGGGGCGAGCATGCGCTGCGCCACGAGATCTTCGGCCAGCAGCTGCTCACGCATGTGCCGCTGGCCGCGCACATCCGCCACAGCCTGGAGCAGGAGCCCTCGGGCGAGCTGAGCGACAAGCCCTTCCTGCGCCTGCTCAGCGAGCACCTCGATGCCACTGAAGCCGAGCGTGTGCTCAACACGGCCATCGAATGGGGCCGCCACGGCGAGGTCTACGAGTACGACTACAACACCGGGCTGATCCACCTGCCCGAGGGCGCAGAAGACGCCGAGGCCGCGGAATGAGGTGCGGCTGCAATCGCGAGGAGATGGCCATGACGAGAGAACCGCAACGGCTGTGGCGGCATCGACGCGTGGCGACGATCGGGGCCGCGCTGTGCCTGATCGCAGCGGGCGGGGTGCATGCAGCGGATGCGGCGGCGGCGCCGGAGTCCTGGAGCGTGCATGGCCAGTTACGCAGGAGACGGCGGACGCCACGCTGTTCCTCGGCACCCCGCTGTGGCGCGGCGGCGAGGGCTACCTGAACCCGGAGATCGACCAGGGCTTCGGTCTGAGCGACACGCTGGGCGTGGCCGGCTTTCCCAGCGGCGAGGCCTACAAGGTGGGCAAGGCCAAGCCCTACTTCCGCCTGAACCGCGCGTTCATCCGCCACGTGATCGCGCTCGGCGGCCCCGACACGGCCATCGAACCGGGGCCCAATGCACTGGCCGGCACGCAGGCCGGCGACAACCTCACGCTGACCGCCGGCAAGCTCTCCGTGGTCGACATCTTCGACACCAACAGCTACGCGCACGATCCGCGCGCCGACTTCCTGAACTGGGCAATCATCGATGCCGGTGCCTTCGACTACGCGGCCGACGCCTGGGGCTACACCTACGGGGCGGCGATGGAGTGGACGCAGGGCCGCTGGACGGCGCGCGGCGGCTTGTTCGCGCTGTCGGACGTGCCCAACAGCCAATTCCTCGACAAGCACTTCCGCCAGTACGCGCTGATCGCCGAGTTCGAAGAGCGCCATGAATGGAACGGTCGCCCCGGCAAGCTCAAGCTGCTCGGCTTCGTCAACCGGGGCCGCATGGCGCGCTACGACGATGCGCTGCAGCTCGCCCAAAGCAGCGGCGGCACGCCCGACGTGTCGCTGGTGCGGCGCTTCGCGTCGCGGCCCGGCGTCGCGCTCAACCTGGAACAGGAGCTGGCCGCCGGGCTCGGTGCGTTCGCCCGGGTCAGTGCCAACGACGGCAGCAAGGAAGCCTTCGAGTTCACCGAGATCAACAAGTCGGTGGCCGCGGGCCTGGCGCTCAAGGGCGTGCGCTGGGGCCGGCCGGCGGATACGGTGGGCCTGGCCGGCGTCGTGAATGGCATATCGAGCGCCGCGCGCCGCTACTTCGCCGCGGGAGGCCTGGGCATCCTCATCGGCGACGGGCAGCTGCCGCGCTATGGCGCGGAGCAGATCGTCGAGGCCTACTACGCCGTGCACCTGAGCGATCGCCTGGGCCTCGCTGCCGACCTGCAGCACATCGTCCACCCGGCCTACAACCGCGATCGAGGGCCGGTGAACATCGTCGGCCTGCGGCTGCACGCGGAGTTCTGATGCCGCAGCGGCCTCGGCGCACACTCGTCCTTAAGTCCGCCTTAAGCGCTCTTCGCAGAAACTGGCCGGTTGATTGAGCCCACGGAGCGGCGATGTCTTTCATGCCGGCGACTCGATCGTCCCCTCTGCGCCGCGCTGCCTCGCTGTGGCATGTGCGGCCGCGCGTGATGGCGGCCGCGCTGTTCGCCGGCCTGCTGCTGTGGCTGGCCGCCGGCATCGGGCTGCGCCCGCTGGCGCTGCCCGACGAAGGGCGCTATGTCGGCGTGGCGTGGGAGATGCTGCGCGATGGACAGTGGCTGGTGCCCACGCTCGACGGCCTGCCCTTCCTGCACAAGCCGCCGCTGTTCTATTGGATCACCTCGCTGGGCCTGACGCTGTTCGGCCCCTCGCCCGGTGCAGCCCGCTTGGCGCCGCTGCTGGGCGCGCTGCTCGCGGCAGCGTCGCTCTACCGCGTCACGGCACGCTGGAGCGATGTGCGCCACGCCCGCCTGGCGGTGACGGTGCTGGCGACGCAAGCGCTCTTCTTCCTGGGCGCGCAGTACGCCAACATGGACATGCTGGTGGCCGGCCTCACCACTGCCGCCATCGCATTCGCCGCTGACGCGCTGCTGAGCGCCGACGCGGGCCGGCCGCATCGCGCCACGCTGCTGGCCGCCGCTGTCAGCGCCGCACTGGCGGTGCTGGCCAAGGGCCTGATCGGCATCGTGCTGCCGCTGCTGGTGATCGCCGGCTGGCTGCTTGCCACACGCCGCTGGCGCTGGGCACGCCGGCTCGTGTGGTGGCCGGCGCTGCTGCTGTTCGCCGCCGTGGCCTTGCCGTGGTTCATCGCCGTGCAGTGGCGCGTGGATGGCTTCCTCGACTACTTCATCGTGCGCCAGCACCTGCAACGTTATGCCGGCAGTGGCTTCAACAACGTGCAGCCGTGGTGGTTCTACCTGGCGGTGCTGGCTGTGCTCACGTTGCCGTGGTCGGTGACGCTGTGGCTCGCGGTGCGGCGCAGAGGGCCGCTGCACGCGCTGATGTGGGCGTGGGTGCTGGGCGTGCTGCTGTTCTTTTCGCTGCCGTCGTCCAAGCTGGCGGGCTACATCCTGCCGGCGCTGCCGCCCCTGGCCTGGCTCGCGGCCGATGGCTTGCGAGGCGTGTCGCGCGCGCGGGTCGGCGCGCTGGTGGCGATGGCTGTGCTGATGTGCGGCATCGGCCTTGGCGTGGCGCACCGGCAGAACGAGAACCGGTCCACGCAGGCGCTCGCCGACGTGCTGCTGCGCGAACGGCAGCCCACCGAGCCGCTGGTTTTCATGGGCCGCTACTACTATGACTTGCCGCTGCTGGCCCGCCTGCGGGAACCGGTGCCGGTGATCGATGACTGGTCGGACCCGGCCATCGCGCGCAGCGACGACTGGCATCGCGAGCTGGCCGACGCCGCGCGCTTTGCCGGCCCCGCGCGCGCCGAGGCCACGCTGCTGCCGCCGCAGGTTGCGCAAGCGCTGGGCTGCGGCACCTGGGTGCTCGCGCCGCTGAAAGCGCCGCCCCCGCGCGCCGCGCGCCTCGTCGCGGCCAACGCCGGCGACGGGCTGTGGCGCGTCGATGATTGCGCGGCGGCCCGCGGCAGCTCCGGCCCATAGCAAGGGCGGGTCTCGTCGCACGGCACCATCAGCCGCCGTGATCGACCGCGCGCTCGAAGGACACGCGCACCTCCAGGCCGGTGCCTTGCGGTCCGTCGAGCAGCTCGACATGCGCGCTGTGCCGTTGCGCGATCGCCTTCACGATGGCCAGTCCGAGCCCGCTGCCGGGCTGCGCGCCGCCGCCGCCTTGTGTGCCGCGGTAGAAGCGGTCGAACACGCGCTCGCGCTCGGCGGGCGCGATGCCCGGGCCGTTGTCGATGACGCGCAGCACCGGTGCGCCGGCCATGCGTTCGGCTTGCACGTCCACCACGCCGCCGTGCGGCGTGTAGAGCAGCGCGTTGTCGATCAGGTTGTCCAGCAAGGCATTCAGTTGCGCGCGGTTGCCGCTCACGTGCAGC
The DNA here is from genome assembly GCA_005884255.1 of Betaproteobacteria bacterium. GTDB lineage: Bacteria > Pseudomonadota > Gammaproteobacteria > Burkholderiales > Burkholderiaceae_C > VBDL01. The sequence continues at coordinate 11,725 of VBDL01000039.1, forward strand.
GGCTCGCCGGTGCGCGCGCCGAGATCGATGCCGGCATGCTCGGCGCGCACGCTGGCGCGGGCCACGGCGTCACGCGCGAGCTCGGCCAGATCGGTAGGCTCCAGCGCCGCGGCGGGCGCGTCGGGCCCGACGCGCGATAGCTGCAGCAGCTGCTCGATCAGATGCTGCGCGCGTTCCACGCCCGCGCGCAGGTCGGCCAGCGCTGCTGCGTGCTGCGCCGGGTCGCCTGCGCTGCGCTCCAGCAATTGCAGCTGCAGGCGCAGTGCGGTCAGCGGCGAGCGCAGCTCATGGGCCGCGTCGGCGACGAAGCGCCCCTGCGCGGCGAAGCTGTCCGACAGGCGCTGCATCAAGCCGTTGAGGGCGCCGATCAGCGGGTGGATCTCGCGCGGCAGCTCCGTCATGTCCACCGGCTCCAGCGACGCGGCGCTGCGCCGCGCCACCGCCGCGGCCGCGCGGTTCAGCGGCAGCAGGCCGGCGCGCAGGGCGGCCATCAGCAGCGCGCCGATCCCCGCCACCATCACGGACATCGGGATCAGCAACTCGGCCGCCAGTTCCGCCGCCACCGACTGGCGCGTCGCGCGACGCTGGGCCGCCTGCACCACGCCGCCGTCGGTGCGCAGCGTCACCATGCGCCACACGCCACCGGGACCCTGCACCGCTTCGATGCCGGCGCGCTCGCGGAACGGCAAGGCGATGTCGGGGTTGGAGGTCGAAAGCAGCCGGCCGTCGAGCGACCACTGCTGGGTCAGGTAGTCCAGATCGGGCGGCACATCTTCCACGCTGGGCAGGCCGCGGCCCGCCGCACCGTTGACGTGGCGCGGCCTGTCCGTCATCGCCAGCGCGATCTGCCGCAGGTCCTCATCGAAGGCGGCGCCGAAGTCTTCCTGCGTCTCGACATACATGCCCACCGCGAGCAGCAGCGAGCCGAGCGTCAGGGCGCCCAGCACCCACGCGAGCAGCCGCGCGTGCAGCGACTTCATGTCAGCTCCGAGACCCGGTAGCCTACGCCGCGCACGTTGCGGATCGCTTCCGCGCCGAGCTTGCGGCGCAGGTGGTGCAGGTGAACCTCGATCGCATTGCTGCCCACCTCGTCGCCCCAGCCGTAGACGGCATCCTCCAGCTGCTCGCGCGACAGCACCGCACCGGGGCGCCGCATCAAGGCCTCGAGGCTGGCGAACTCGCGCGGCGACAGCGCCACCTCGGTGCCGCGCAGCGTCACGCGCCGCTGCAGCGGGTCCAGCACCAGCGCGCCATAGCACTGCAGCGGGTTGGCCGCGCCGGCGTGGCGGCGCAGCAGCGCGTGCACGCGCGCGATCAGCTCGTCGAGGTCGAAGGGCTTGGTGACGTAGTCGTCAGCGCCGGCATTGAGCCCCGCGATGCGATCGCCCACCGCATCGCGCGCCGATGCGATCAGCACGGGCAGCGTCGCGCCGCCCGCGCGCAGTTTGCGCAGCAGCTGCATGCCGTCCTGCGAGGGCAGGCCGAGATCGAGCAGCGCGAGGGCGTAGCCGGGGTCCGCAAGCGAGGCCTCGGCGCTGCGCCCGTCGACCACCCAGTCGACCGCGAAGCCGGCGCTGCGCAGGCCCTCGCGCACGGCCTTGCCGATCATCGGGTCGTCTTCGATCAGCAGCAGGCGCATGTCAGTGGCGCCCGGCCGCCCGAAGCCAATGACGCGCCCCCTCGGGGGGCAGCGAGCGAAGCGAGCGTGGGGGCTTCATCCTAGAACAGGGCGCGCTTCAGTTCGGCGGCACACAGAGCCACCGCGGTGTTGGCTTCGCGGATGACCTTGCCCATCGTGATGAAGCCGTGGATCTGGCGCTCGAAGCAGACGTAAGCAACGCGGTTGCCGGCGGCGGCGAGCCGGTCGGCATAGGCTGCGCCTTCGTCGCGCAGCGGGTCGAAGCCGGCGGTGAGCACGAGCGCCGGCGGCAGCCGTGACAGGTCGTCGTGCAGCAGCGGTGACGCGCGCCAGTCGAGCCACTGCGCCGGGCTTTCCATGTAGTGGCCGCGGTAGTAGGCGATGCTGTCGGCCGTGAGCAGATAGCCCTGGCCGTTGCTGCGGTGCGAGGGCAGCTCGGCGCGCATGTCGGTGGCCGGATAGATCAAGAGCTGGAACGCGACGCCCAGATCGCGCGCGATGATCGCCACCACCGCCGCGAGATTGCCGCCGGCACTGTCGCCGCCGACCGCGAGGCGCTGTGCATCGACCTTCAGCGCATCGGCATGGCGCGCGACCCAGCCGGTGGCCGCGACGGCATCGTCGACCGCGGCGGGGAAGCGATGCTCGGGGCCGAGGCGGTAGTCCACCGACACCACGCAGGCGCCCGAGCCGTTGCACAGCTCGCGGCACAGCACATCATGCGTGTCGAGGTCGCCGATGGTCCAGCCGCCGCCGTGGAAGTAGACGAGCACCGGCAGCCGCGCAGCATCCATCGTGCCCAGCGGCCGATAGAGGCGCAGCGGCACGCCATCGGCCTGCACATCGCGCACCGACGCCACTTCCGGCGGCGGTGGCTGCGTGAAGAAGCGGCGCTCGCGATAGGAGCGGCGCGCTTCGTCCGGGCTCAGCGTGTGCACCGCAGGCACGCCGCGCTCCTCGATCAGCGCGAGCAGCGCGCGGGCGTCCGGGTCGATCATGGCAGGTACCTTGGCGCGGCCGCAGCTTGCACCGCGCCGTTGTCGGACAGCGTGAAGGTGCCGCGCGCGACGTTGTGCGGGTGGCGTGCCGCTTCGGCCAGGCTCAGCACCGGCGCGAAGCACACGTCGCTGCCTTCGAGCAGCGCGCTCCATTCATCGCGTGTCTTGGTCTTGAATAGCGCGACGAAGCGCGCTTTCAGCGCCGGCCACTGCCGCGTGTCGTATTGCGCCGCAGGGTCGACATCGGTGAGCCCGAGCTTGGCGCACAGTAGCGCATAGAACTGCGGCTCCAGCGCGCCCAGCGTGATGTGCCGGCCATCGGCGCACGCGTAGACGTCGTAGAACGGCGAGTCGTGGAACGGGCTCGGCCGCTCGCCGCCGATCTGCCCGGCGGCGTGGACCCAGTGCACGAGGCCGCCGAGCATTGCGGCGATGTCGACGATCGCGGCATCGACGACGCGGCCCTGGCCGCTCGCGCGCGCCGCCAGCACCGCGCTGACGAGGCCGAAGCACAGCCCCAAGGCGCCGGCGGCATCGCCGACCACCGTGGGCGGCACGATCGGCCGCTCGCCGCGGTGCGCCGACAGCGACAGCAGCCCGCTCAAGGCGACGTAGTTCAGGTCGTGCCCGGCGGCCTGCGCCAACGGGCCGCTCTGCCCCCAGCCGGTCATGCGCGCATAGACGAGGCGCGGATGGCGCGCGAGGCACACGTCGGGGCCGAGCCCGAGGCGCTCCATCACGCCGGGGCGGTTGCCCTCGATCAGCGCGTCCGCCTCGCCGACGAGCGCGAGCGCCTGCGCCACGCCGTCGGCCGTCTTCAGGTCGAGCACTTTCTCCCGCTTGCCGCGGCGCAGCGGCCGCGCGCTGCGGCCGCCGAGCGCCTGTGTCACCGCGCCCGCCTGCGGCCGCGCAATCACGGTCACTTCGGCGCCGTGGTCCGCCAGCATCTGCCCAGCCAGCGGGCCCGGACCAAGGCCCTCGAACTCGACGACGCGCAAACCTTGCAGGGGTTGATTCATGACAGCCGCCAAGCGGACACCGCGGATCCGGCTCTGCCGGTCCGCCGGTGTCGCCCCCTTGAGGGGGCGGCCGAAGGCCGTAGGGGGTGGTCCATATCAGTGCGGCATCGCGCGCGCGATGATGGCGTCGACATCGGCGCCCAGCGGCAGGCAGCCGAATACGTCGGCACCGCCGCCGGCGATGCGCGACGCGCAGAACGCGGCGAACACCGCATCGCTCGCGTGCTGGCGCAGCAGCGCCGCCTGCAGCGCGAGCGCCACATCGCGCGCCAGTGCGCGCCCGGAGATCTCGTCGGTGGCACCGTCGGCACGTTCAATCACGGTGGCGATCAGGCGGTCCAGCGCCGCATGCGCGCCCTTCACCGGCGCCAGCTCCTGCTGCAGCGCCGCCGCCATTGGCGGCGCCTTCCCAGATCGAATTCAGCGGCATTTCGCGGTAGATGCGCGCGACGATGCCTTCGCCCTGTTCCTCGACATAGCCATTGCCGCCGAGGCACTCCATCGCCTCCTGCGCGAAGTGGCTGCCGCGCTTGCAGACCCAGAACTTGGCGATCGGCGTGAGCACGCGGCGCATCACCTGTTCGTGCGCGTCGCGCCCGTTCTCCGTGCGGTCGATGGCGCGCGCCAGCCGCAGCGCCAGCGCGGTGGCGGCCTCGCTCTCGATGGCGAGATCGGCGAGCACGTTCTTCATCAGCGGCTGCTCGATCAAGCGCTTGCCGAAGGCGCGGCGCTCGCTCGTGTGATGCAGCGCGATGGCCAGTGCCTGGCGCATCAGGCCCGCGGTGCCGAGCGCGCAATCGAGCCGCGTCAACGCGCCCATCGCAAGGATTTGCGGGATGCCGCGGCCCTCTTCGCCGACCAGCCACGCGGTCGCGCCGTCGAACTCGACTTCGGAGCTCGCGTTGGCATGGTTGCCGAGCTTGTCCTTCAGGCGCTCGATGTGCAGCGCGTTGAGCGATCCGTCCGGCAGCAGGCGCGGCAGGAAGAAGCAGCTCAGGCCCGCGGGGGTCTGCGCCAGCACCAGGTGCGCATCGCACATCGGCGCCGAGAAGAACCACTTGTGGCCGGTGATGCGATAGGCGCGGCCCCACGGCGTGTCGGTGTCGAACTCGGCGTGCGTGGTGTTGGCGCGCACGTCGGAGCCGCCCTGCTTCTCGGTCATGCCCATGCCCATGGTCAGGCTGGTCTTCTGCGCCGCCGATACGAAGCGCGGGTCGTAGCGCGTGTCGGCCAGCTTGCTGCCCCAGTCGGCGAACACGCCGGCGTTGGCGCGCAGCGCCGGCGTCACCGCATAAGTCATCGACACCGGGCACAGCACCGAGGGCTCCAGCTCGGTGAACAGCATGAAGGCGGCCGCGCGCTCGATGTGCGCGCCGGCCGGCCGTGACCACGGCGTGCCGTGCAGCCCGTGGCTCAGCGCGCTGGCCAGCAGCGCGTGATAGCTGGGGTGGAACTCCACCTGGTCGATGCGCCGGCCGACGCGGTCGTGGCTGTGCAGCACGGGTTTGTGCAGGTTGGCCAGCCGCGCGTGCGCTTGCATCGCTGCCGAGCCCATCTCGGCACCGAGCTGCACGAAGCGTGTCTCGTCGTAGGCCGGGTGATGGAAGCGCAGCGCGTCGCGCAACGCGCGGTTGCCGCTGAAGAGGTTCACGTCGGCCAGCGGCGTGGCCTGGTTGCTCACCTCATGCGTGACATGGCTCATCGGCTTCTCCCCTTCATGCCCGATCATCCCGCAAATCGCCGCGACTCAAGCGGTCTGCATGGCTTGCGTGGCGGGGGAGGCAACGATGCCGCGCATCAGATCGGCCGCCTTCTCGCCGATCATGATGGTCGGCGCGTTGGTGTTGCCGCCGACGATGGTGGGCATGATCGACGCGTCGACCACGCGCAGCCCTTGCACCCCGCGCACGCGCAAGCAGTCGTCGACCACCGCCATCGCGTCGCTCGCCGGCCCCATCTTGCAAGTGCCCACGGGGTGGTATTGCGTGTCGGCCCGGGCGCGGATGTCGGCGATCAGCGCCGCATCGTCGTGGCGGTCGACGGGGTAGAGCATCTTGCCGCGGAAGCCGTCGAAGGGCGGCGACTCAATGATCGACTGCTGCAGCTTCGCGCCCTTGAGCAGCACAGCGAGGTCGTGTTCGTCGCCGAGAAAGTTGGGGTCGATGTTCCCGCGGCTCTTCGGGTGGATCACGTCGACGTGGCTGCTGATGCCGTGGCCGAAGTGCATCTTGCGGGCGTGATCGTCGACCATGGCGATCACGAAGATCAGCTGCAGGTCCGGTGCCGGCACGTCGGGCGACGAGCGGAAGAACGCGCCGCCCTCGCAGAACGCGCTGGTGATCGGCCCGGTGCGCTGGCGCCGCCATTCGAAGATCGCCCGCGTCAACGCGAGGCTGCCGCGCGCCGAGAAGCCGAAGGCCTCGCGCTCGGTGTGCGTGCGCCAGCTCTGCACATAGTCGATGTGGTCCTGCAGGTTGCGGCCGACGGCCGGCAGGTCGTGCAGCACCGCGAGGCCGTGACGCTGCAGCTGGTTGCCCGGCCCGATGCCCGACAGCATCAAGAACTGCGGCGATCCGAAGGCGCCGGCGCTGAGCACCACCTCGCTGCGCGCTTGCACTTCGATCGCCTGGCCGCCTTGCGTGTAGGCAACGCCGCAGGCGCGCTTGGCCTCGTCGAACAACACGCGCGTGGTGTGCGCATGGGTGATGACCTTCAGGTTGGCCCGGCCGAGGTTCGGCGTGAGGTATGCCTTGGCCGCGCTGCAGCGCTCGCCCTTCAGGTGCGTGACCTGGTATAGGAACGAGCCGAACTGGTCGGGGCCGTTGCAGTCGGCGATGCGCGGCAGGCCGTGCGCCGCGCAGGCGGCGAGGAAGGCATCACTCAACGAGGTCTTGTAGCTGAGCTGCTTCACGTTCAGCGGCCCGCCGCTGCCGTGGTACTCGCTGTCGCCGAACTCCTCGTTGTTCTCGGCACGCTTGAAGTAGGGCAGCACGTCGGCATAGCTCCAGCCGGCATTGCCGAGCGCAGCCCAGTGGTCGTAGTCGCTGCGATGGCCGCGCACATAGAGCATCGCATTGATCGAGCTGCTGCCGCCCAGCGTCTTGCCGCGCGGCTGGTAGCCGCGACGGCCGTTGAGGCCCTTCTGCGGCACCGTCTGGAAGGCCCAGTTGGCAATCTTCCTCGGCAGGATTACCGCCGCGCCCACCGGCGCATGGATCAGCACATTGCTGTCTGGCCCGCCGGCCTCGAGCAGGCACACGCTGACGCGCGGATCCTCGCTCAGCCGGCTGGCCACCACGCAACCCGCGCTGCCGCCGCCCACCACCACGTAGTCGAAGCTGTCGCTCATCTTGTCTCCTTGCTGGTTCGCGCTCTACGCTTGGCAGCGTAGGCGTTGCAGGCGCCGCTGGCTATCCAGGTTTCGACGGCCGGCCCTTGGGAACCACCATTTCAGTTAATGGCTTGAATCAATGAGCTCGGCCGCAGCTAGGGTAAACCTCCATGATCTGAGTCGGCAATTTGATTACGATCAATAAATAAATTGCCACATCCGCCATGCCTTCGCCGACTCCTTCGCTGCCGCCCGTGCTGGCTTCCCTCGACCTGCTGCAGATCTCGCTGTCCGGCCCGGTGCTGCACCTGCGGCTGAACCGCGCGGACAAGCGCAATGCCATCAACGACACGCTGATCGCGCAGTTGCACACCGCCTTCGTCAACCTGCCGGAGGAGGTGCGCGCGGTGGTGATCAGCGGCGAGGGTGCGCACTTCTGCGCCGGGCTGGATCTGTCGGAGTTGTCCGAGCGCAGCGCCGCCGAGGGGGTGCTGCATTCGCGCGCCTGGCATGCCGCCTTCGAGCAGATCCAGTTCGGCCGCGTGCCGGTGGTCTGCGTGCTGCACGGCGCGGTGATCGGTGGTGGGCTAGAGCTCGCGGCCGCCACGCATGTGCGCGTCGCCGAGCGCTCGGCCTTCTACGGCCTTCCGGAAGGGCAGCGCGGCCTGTTCGTCGGCGGCGGCGGCTCGGCGCGCATCCCGCGTCTGATCGGCGTGGCCCGCATGACGGACATGATGCTCACCGGCCGCGTGCTCGATGCGCAGGAGGGCCATGACGCCGGCCTCGCGCAATACCTCGTGGAGCCGGGCGAAGGCCTGGCGCGCGCGATGGCGCTGGCGCAGAAGATCGCGTCGAACGCGCCGCTGTCGAACTTCTCGGTGATGCAGGCGTTGCCGCGCATCGCCGACCAGAGCCAGAGCGATGGCCTGTTCACAGAGTCGCTGATGGCCGCCATCGCGCAGGCGGACGATCAAGCCAAGCAGCGCATGCGCGATTTTCTCGACGGCAAGGCGGGCAAGGTGGGCAAGACATGACCATTCGATTCAGGCCGGTGCCGCTGGGCGGCTCGCTGCAGGCGCATTTCGAGCGGCGCTCCGATGGGGTCACGCTGGTCACGTCGACCGAAGCGTTGCGCGACTATCCCGAGCGCCTCACCGATCGATTGCTGCAGTGGGCCGAGACTGCGCCCGAGCGCACCTTGGTCGCGCGCCGCGAGCGCGGCAGCGGGCCGTGGCAGCGCGTGAGCTACGCCCAAGCGCTGGGCGCGGCGCGCTCCATCGCGCAAGCCTTGATCGACCGCGGTGTCTCGGTCGAGCGGCCGGTGGCCATCCTGTCGGAGAACAGCATCGAGCACCTGCTGCTGTCGCTCGGCTGCATGCTCGCCGGCGTGCCGTTCGCGCCGGTGTCGCCGGCGTATTCGCTGATGTCACAGGACTTCGGCAAGCTCAAGCACATACTGCAGTGCCTGACGCCCGGCCTGGTGTTCGCGGGCAGCGGCGCCGCCTACGGCAAGGCGATCGCGAGCGTGGTGCCGCACGATGTGCCGGTGGTGCTGGTCGACGGCAGCGTCGAAGGCTGCACAAGCACGAGCTTCGCCGAGCTGCTGAGCACGGCCGCGACGCATGCGGTGGACGCCGCGCACGCGCAGGTCGGCCCCGACACCATCGTCAAGTTCCTCTTCACCTCCGGCTCGACCAAGCTGCCGAAGGGCGTGGTCAACACGCAGCGCATGTGGTGCAGCAACCTGCAGATGATCCAGCAGTGCATGCCGGCGCTGGCCGAGGAGCCGCCGGTGCTCGTCGACGGCAGCGTCGAAGGCCGCACGAGCACGAGCTTCGCCGAACTGCTGAGCACAGTCGCGACGCCAGCGGTGGACGCCGCGCACGCACAAGTCGGCCCCGACACCATCGTCAAGTTCCTCTTCACGTCCGGCTCGACCAAGCTGCCGAAGGGCGTGATCAACACGCAGCGCATGTGGTGCAGCAACCTGCAGATGATCCAGCAGTGCATGCCGGCGCTCGCCGAGGAGCCGCCGGTGCTGGTCGACTGGCTGCCGTGGAACCACACCTTCGGCGGCAACCACAACGTCGGGCTGACGATCTACAACGGCGGCACGCTGTACATCGACGATGGCAAGCCGACGCCGCAGGCGGTGGGACAGACGCTGGCCAACCTGCGCGAGATCGCGCCGACCGTGTACTTCAACGTGCCCAAGGGCTATGAGGAAATCGCCGCCGCGCTGGAGGCCGACGACACGCTGCGCAGCAATTTCTTCAGCCGCGTGAAGCTGATGTTCTTCGCCGGCGCCGGGCTGTCGCAGCCGGTGTGGGACCGGCTCGACGCGCAGGCCGAAAAGCAATGCGGCGAGCGCATCCGCATGATCACGGGGCTCGGCATGACCGAGACGGCGCCGTTCGCAATCTGCGCCAACGGCGACGAGGTGCGCTCGGGCTTCGTCGGTTTGCCCGCGCCTGGCGTCGAGCTCAAGCTCGTGCCGGTGGATGGCAAGCTGGAGGTGCGCTACCGCGGCGCGAACATCACGCCGGGCTACTGGCGTGCGCCGCAGCAGACCGCCGAGCATTTCGACGACGAAGGCTTCTACTGCAGCGGCGACGCGCTGAAGTACGTCGACCCGCAGCAGCCGCAGAAGGGCTTCGCCTTCGACGGCCGCATCGCCGAGGACTTCAAGCTCTCGACCGG
>VBDL01000603.1 GCA_005884255.1 Betaproteobacteria bacterium
CCGGACACGAGCTTCGGCAGGTACTCGCGCTTCTGCGCCTCCGTGCCGTTGCGATGCAACTGGTTGACGCACAGGTTGGAGTGCGCGCCATACGACAGGCCGACGGACGCAGAGGCTCGCGAGACTTCCTCCATCGCGATGATGTGCGCGAGATAGCCGAGGTTCGTGCCCCCGTACTCTTCGGTCACCGTCATGCCATGCAGTCCCAGGTCGCCGAGCTTGCGCCACAGGTCGGCCGGGAACAGGTTGTCGTGGTCGATCGCCGCGGCGCGCGGCGCGATCTCGGCGGCGGCAAATGCGCTGACGCTGTCGCGCAGCATCTCGATGGTCTCGCCGAGCGCGAAGCTCAGCCCGGGAAGGTGGAACATCGTGGAGTCTTTCCTGGGGGAATGGCCTTCAGGCCGTCTTGGTTTCCTGAAGCTGCAGCTCGTCGACCATGCGTTGGCGCATGACGAACTTCTGCACCTTGCCGGTGATGGTCAGCGGCATCTCGTCGACGAAGCGCACGTAGCGCGGCACCTTGTAGTGCGCAATCTGCTCGCGGCAGAAGTCCTTGATCTCTGCCTCGCTCGCCTGCTCGCCTGGCTTCAGCACGATCCACGCGCAGACCTCCTCGCCGTACTTCGGGTCCGGCACGCCGAACACCTGTACCGACTGCACCTTGGGGTGGCGGTAGAGAAATTCCTCGATCTCGCGCGGATAGACGTTCTCTCCGCCGCGGATCAGCATGTCCTTCGCGCGGCCGACGATGTTGCAGTAGCCTTCGGCGTCGATGGTGGCCAGGTCGCCGGTGTGCATCCAGCCGTCCTTCACCACTTCGCGCGTTCGCGCTTCATCGCCCCAGTAGCCCTTCATCACCGAATAGCCGCGCACGCACAGCTCG